>CAYHHK010000014.1:45160-48932 GCA_964356415.1 uncultured Flavobacteriales bacterium | reverse complement strand
AGATATTTACTTTTAACAACTAAGACTCCTCTCCAACTTTTGGGGGACATTACACTTCGGGCGAGTGAGGGATCTTTCAAAAGTGGACTAACTTTATAAAACTATCCCTGCCATTTCTCTCCTATGAGTAAAATGGTTTTCATTCCTCGCGGTTTTTCTGGGCTTTGAAACGAGTTGGCGCTTTCAACAGATTCCTCTCTCGTCTGAGCCGAGATCGGAATGACAAACTGTATCGTTTACAATTGGGAGATTGGAGCGTGCGCAATGAATGAGACAGGATTCATCTCCCGGTTTTTGCTGTGGTGCTGGTCATTTGGCCTGAAGTCTCTGGTAAGAATTGAGGCAATTTTTTTTTTCTATGTGAATCATTGGGTAAGGCTGATAATTTACTGTTAACGACTTCTTAATTCATGATTCCCCTCTTTTCTTTTGTGTAATTTTGTGCCTGCAAAAAAAATAATATGATAAAGTACTTAAAATTCTTTGGAGCGTTGGCGCTTCTCTTTTGTTCAACATTGTCTTTTTCCCAGCCTTATGCGCAGCCGGGTAAAATTGACTATGCCTTGCAAGCCATCAAGTATGCTTATGTGGATACGATTAATGAAAAGAAAATTACGGATGATGCCATCCGCGCCATGGTGAAGGACCTTGATCCGCACTCTGTATATATTCCCGTTGAGGAAATGCGCGAGATGAATGAGCCGCTGGTTGGTAAGTTTGAAGGTGTCGGTATTCAGTTTAATATTCTCAATGATACCATCATGATTACGCAGACCATTGCCGGCGGTCCGAGTGAAAAGCTTGGATTACGCCAGGGCGACCGCATTGTGAAAGTTGATGGTGTGGTGAAGGCAGGCATAAAGATCACCAACAATGATGTACTGAAACTGCTTCGCGGTGACAAAGGCACAAAAGTTACCGTCGGTATTTTGCGCAGGGGAAATGCTGACCTGATCGATTATACAATTACACGCGATCAGATCCCTTTGTACAGCGTGGATGCAACGTACATGGTTACTCCTAAGGTCGGTTATATCAAGATCAGCCGTTTTGCTGAAAGTACGGTTGAAGAGTTTAAAACTGCACTTGCTAAGTTGAAAGAGCAGGGGATGGAGTCGCTGGTACTTGACCTGCAGGGCAATGGCGGCGGATACCTTAGTAGTGCTGTGAAGCTGAGTGATGAATTTTTATCTGACAGCAAGAAAATTGTTTTTACGCGCGGCCGTACTACGATGAGTGAAGATTTTAATTCGACATCTGCAGGCGGATGGGAGAAGGGCAAACTGGCAATCCTTATCGATGAAAGTTCTGCTTCTGCCAGTGAAATTGTTTCAGGAGCAATACAGGACTGGGACCGCGGACTGATTATCGGAAGGCGTTCATTCGGAAAGGGGCTGGTACAAAAACCGATTCCTTTGCCTGATGGTTCTGCAATCCGATTGACTGTTGCACATTATTACACACCTTCGGGCCGTTGCATTCAGAAGCCGTATGAGCTCGGTGACGAAGAAGAATATGAAATGGATTTTGCTAACAGGATTAAGAACGGTGAGCTGACGAATCCAGACAGCATTCATTTCAGCGACTCCACAAAATATTTTACCAATAACAAAAGACTGGTACGTGGCGGCGGTGGAATCATGCCTGACGTATTTGTTCCTTTGGATACAACTGAGTTCAGCGCGTTCTTTACTGATCTCCGCCGGCAAAATGCCTTCAATGATTTTGTGCTTACCTGGGTTGATAACAACAGGGCCGATCTTAAAAACAGCTATCCGACGCTTGCCGACTTCAATTCAAAATTTATGGTATCAGAAAAATTCATGAATGATTTTCTTGCCAATGCCGAGAAATTGAAAGTGAAAAGTGACAGTGCGGGATTGAAACTGTCTTATGACCTGATCAAACTGAACATCAAAGCAGTGATTGCGCAAAACCTGTGGAGTACGGAAGGTGCAGTAGAAGTTTACAATGCAAGGAACAAGGCGTTGAAAAAAGCGATAGAGGCTTTGAATGACAACACGTTTGAGAAGTTAAAGATCGCAGGAAAATAAAATCTCACAAAATCTTTATTGATATGATCGCCATTCCAAAAGCTGAAGAGTTATCTGTTTATTACCAGAGTTACCTGAAGTATGTAAAAGAAGGTGACGATTTGCTGGAACTGATACGCAGACAAAAAAAGGAGACTGAAGATTTTCTTGCTTCTGTTCCTGAGGATAAGGCTGCAACAGCATATGCCCCGGGCAAGTGGTTGTTGAAAGAAGTAGTGGGTCATGTTTGTGATACAGAGCGTATCATAAGTTACCGCTCCCTTCGCATTGCTCGAAAAGACAAGACGCCGCTGGCCGGTTTTGATGAGAATACTTATACGCCGGCATCCAATTACAATTCACGCACGCTGAAAAATATTGCTGCTGAGCTTTCAACTGTTCGGGATGCCACCATTTCACTCATTGAAAATTTCAGTCCGGAAATGATCGATCTGAAAGGCATAGCCAATGGCTCTGAAATATCTGTCAGAGCCAATTTGTTCATGATCTATGTGCATCAGCAGCACCACATGCAGGTGATCAGGGAGAGGTATATGGGATAGAATGATGATAGCGGGAGATTGCAGCATGCTTCGTGAATTTGACAGGATTCATCTCCCATTATTAACCCTTCATGGCTGTCATCCCGATCTCGCTTTCCGAGAGTGAGGGATCTTTCAAAAGATTCCTCTCTTCGTTCGGAATGACAAACTGTATCGATAATACTTGGGAGATTGCAGCATGCTTCTTGAATTAGGCAGGAGTCCTCTCCCGCTTTTAACATTCATTGTTTTCTTCACGATCAAATCCCGAGTCTTCAGAGTGGGAGCTGGCTTACAATTTTTCCATCCTGATAAAGATCATTCCAGCCTGGATTGATTTTATCAATCAGGAGTTTCTTTTTCGCTCTTGAATATCCTTTAATTTGTTTTTCTCTTTTGATTGCATCGTTAATATAATCGAAGAATTCAAAATAAACCAACTTGCTAACATTGTATTTTGCTGTAAATCCGGGATTCAATTTTTGTTTATGTTCAGAGTATCTCCTTACCAAATCGTTGGTAACGCCGGTGTACAGCACAGTATTGTTCTTGTTGGTTAGAATATAAACGTAGTAACAATGAATTCTCATTAGACAAACTTAGAGAATGGCATTAATCAATAGTATTAAATTCAAAAAAATCCTGATATATTAGAAGGAAATGGAAACAAATGTCACTTACAGAGATTCCTCACTCTCCACGAAGTATCGAGACGAGAGAGTGACCTTTCAAAAGATTCCTCTCTGCGTCCCGAAGTGTCGGGAGGAATGACAGAGTGAAACGAAAACAATTGGGAGATTATAACATGCTTATTTATTTAGACAGGATTCACCTCCCATTATTAACCCTTCATGACTGTCATCCCGAACTCGCTTCCTGCGGGTGAGGGATCATGAGGCTGTGAATTTATTTAACGGATTCCTCACTCGTCTAGCCTATGGCCAGACAAGTTCGGAATGACAAACTGTATCGTCCACAATTGGGAGATTATAACATGCTTATTTATTTTGACAGGATTCATCTCCCATTATTAACCCTTCATGACTGTCATCCCGAACTCGCTTCCTGCGGGTGAGGGATCATGAGGCTGTGAATTTATTTAACGGATTCCTCACTCGTCTAGCCTATGGCCAGACAAGTTCGGAATGACAAACTGTATCGTCCACAATTGGGAGATTATAACATGCTTATTTATTT
>CAYHHK010000014.1:20364-45060 GCA_964356415.1 uncultured Flavobacteriales bacterium | reverse complement strand
ACAATTGGGAGATTATAACATGCTTATTTATTTAGACAGGATTCACCTCCCATTATTAACCCTTCATGACTGTCATCCCGAACTCGCTTCCTGCGGGTGAGGGATCATGAGGCTGTGAATTTATTTAACGGATTCCTCACTCGTCTAGCCTATGGCCAGACAAGTTCGGAATGACAAACTGTATCGTCCACAATTGGGAGATTATAACATGCTTATTTATTTTGACAGGATTCATCTCCCATTATTAACCCTTCATGACTGTCATCCCGATCTAGGCTGGCCTTAGGCTAGACTAGAGAGGGATCTGAATTTTTTGTTGTGCAATTTGTTAAATGGAAAGTACTTCAGATTTTTTCCATGGCCTTAATAATTTCGGCAAACTCATCAGGCTTCAATGATGCGCCGCCAACAAGTCCGCCGTCGACATCAGGACAACCAAAAAGTTCAGCAGCGTTTTTTGCATTGACGCTACCGCCATACAGGATCCTGATTTTTCCGGAAATGGCTGAGCCGTATTTCTCAGTTACAAGGTTTCTAATAAAAAGGTGCATCTCCTGAGCTTGCGCAGAGGTAGCTGTTACGCCGGTACCAATAGCCCATACAGGCTCATAGGCAATGATGACATCGCTGATCTTTTCATTGGAGAGATGAAAGAGTCCTTTCGACAACTGTGACCTAACCACATCAAAATGCTTTTCTGATTTGCGTTCTGCAAGAGATTCGCCGCAACAAAAAATAGGTTGAAGTTCATTTTCAATTGCGCGTTTTGTTTTTTCGGCAATGACGTCATCGCTTTCTCCGAAAATTGTTCTGCGTTCTGAATGCCCGATGATGACTGATTCAACGCCGATGCTGCGCAGCATTGAAGCCGATACTTCGCCGGTGAAGGCTCCACTGTTTTTATCGGAACAATTTTGCGCAGCGATAAAAATATTCGTGCGCAGTTTGCTTTGCATTTCTATCTGCGTGAGATAGGGGAATGGTGGAGCAAGCACGATCCTTGTCCGCATGTTATCATCGGTCATCTGTATAATGCCGTCGACCAAAGACATGGCCTGAGCATAGTCAAGATTCATTTTCCAGTTACCTGCAATTATTTTTGTTCTCATATTTTTGTTTGAAGATCAACACGTGGATCTACTGTGCTGTAAATTAATGCTGCGATCATCCGCAGCAGGATGTATATTATAGAAATGAAAAGTACTGCTCCCATCAGCACGGGCATGTCAGCATGGTCGATTGCTTTGACAGTCAGTTTCCCGATGCCATTCCATCCGAATATGAATTCAATGAACAAAGTGGCCGCAAGCATAGAACCAAGCCACCGATGAGAAAGAACAAGTAGTGGGGCCGTTGTATTGAGCCATACATGATTGATGATGATCATTACGCGGCTGACTCCCTTTGCTTTAGCTGTAAAGATATAATGCTGACTCATTACTTTATTATATAGGTTTTTTGTCTGATGAATGATGAGTGTCATCGGTCTGACGGCTAGCACGAATGCCGGAAGAATGATATTTTTCCAGTTGATGTATTCACCTGCAAAAGGATCGATGGAATACAAGCCCCCTGTCATATTAAGCCCGGTATAACGATGAAGCAGAAATCCGAAGATCCATGCAATCACAATCGCAAGAAAAAAGACAGGCAAAGAAATTACAATGCTGGCAAGTGACATTATTCCCTTTCCGATCCAGGTCTTCTTTTTGATAGCTGCTATTATTCCAAGCAATACTCCAAGGATTACGGCAATGCAGATTGCTGCGATAACAAGGACGGCAGATTCTGTGAACTTTGATTTCAGCATCATATAGACGTCGTCTTTGTTATGGTAAGACCTCCGGAGATAGGGCGATTTGAAAACGATTGCTTTGTTGGCGCCGAAGTAAAACATCTTGAACGCCTTTTTATATTTGGCGGGATCAAGGTATATCGGACTGTCTTTTACTTTTCTGTTGTAAACTGATAGCGGAAGCAGGTCGTTAATGTATATCAGAAACCGGATGGATGCCGGCTGGTCAAGCGCAAAGTCATGGTTGATGATACTTTTTGAAAGGCTGTCGGCTCTCTGACCTAGCATTACCCTGGCGGGATCAGCAGGCATGAAGCTAAAAATAAAAAATACAATGACCACCACACCTGCCGACAAGAGCAGTGCATTCCGTAATCGCAGGGTGAAGTAACGTGGTGTCAACGGTATTGTTATTAAAGCATTAAAGGCAATCTTGCATAATTACAGAAAAAAGAAACTCAATTCTTATCGTTGAATGGAGAATTTGAACGTGTATATTTTATTATCAGATTCCGTAATGGAGATGAAGTACATTCCGGGGGAAAGAAACCTGCAATCGACACTATACTGTCCGTATTTTATTTCTCCGAAGTTATTGCTTTGTGTTATCACCAACTCACCAATCAAATTGTAAATAATAATTCTTTTAATTGCATATGCCCCGGAAGCTTCGGTGCCTATCGTCAACATATCTGTAACAGGATTTGGAAAAATGACCAATGACTGATGACCAATGACAGAAGTCTCAAACCCTGCTACAACATCAAACACTGCTGCCTCCACTTCGCATCCATTCACGTCAGTGGCCACAACATTGTAGTCTCCTCCCTGTAAAGCAACATAAAAATAATCGGTGGCGCCTGAAATAGTATCTCCATTGAAGTACCACTGGTAAGACACAGCTCCCGGTATTGCGAAAAGGGTATCTCCGCTTTGTGAAATTCCCTGCGGTGCAGGATATGGATAAACGGTGATGTAATTATTCAACGTAAGCGTATCGCTTCCGTTCACATTCGTAGCGATCAGTGTAACAGGATATGTTCCCGGAGTTGAATAACAGATGCCTGTCGGATCAGTGTCTGAACTTGTGGATGGATTGGCTCCGCTGAAGATCCACTGGTATGAAGTACCTCCGACAGAAAGATTTGTAAAGTCCGTGCATGTACCAGGGCAAATATGGTTGACTCCATTAAACAATGCCGTAGGCGCTGCACAAGGAAAATTGGCTTTCACAACCCTGTTTGGTAGTCCGTGGTCATTCTGACGCGAAAGATAAAGTCCGGGTACTACAAAATTACAGGCCAGTCCTGCGCTGTCCGGTGAATTGATGATGCAGATCGAATCATTGTCTGTGGGCACAACATAAATTTTTCCATCAGGAGCCAGCTGCGCTGCGCCATTGAAAAAAGTTGTTGCATTCCAGACAGCACCCACAATTACCCTCGAAGCATTGATGGCGGCAGCGTTTCCAAGCGTTACATCATATTGTGATACCTGTTTATAAATGATCGCTCCTGAATTATTGTGATCGACAGTATAAAGAAATTGGCTGTTAGGGGAAAATTCCAGACCATAAACCATGTGTTCCTGAGGAAGAGATACGGCTCCGCTGACGATTCCGGTGGCATTGTCAAAATCAAAGAGCTCAACAAAACCATTTCCTGAAGCATCGCACGGCAAAGGCAGGGCAAGCTTTGTTCCGTCGGATGCAACTTTCATCTGTCCATAGTATGCGCAACTGTGCACACTCCCTGCACTGGAAATTACAGGAGCGCTGATGCCTGTATCAGATACGAGGTAAGCATAAAATTCATCACTGTTCCACCGATGTGCAAGCACCCATACTTTGCAGCCATCGGAGCTCAGTGTTGCTGTGAGTTGCTCAGAGGTTGTATCAAAAAGTGCAACGTTTTTAATAGTTACTGCGCCCATTCCTGCAGCAAGGGTCATATCAACAACTGAATAACCCATTACACCGCCGTTTGGAAAACCGCCTGTGCCGCCGTCAGTTGTGAAGACATAATACAAGTTTGCATTTCCAGGTTTGGGAACAATCAGTGAAGATTGACAGGATGAGTATTGCCCCCATAATCCGGTTCCATTTGACATAACCATATGATTCCTGTTCCAGACCGTTTCACCGTTTGTGTAAAAGAGAAGATTTCCTGTATTGCCATCAGCAACTGAAGCAGATCCTTCCCAGGTAGTCATGGCACTGTTGGTAAGAGGTAGAGGAGCGCCGCCATTGAAATCCAACCCGGCGAATTTGCCAAAGTACCAGATGTTGTTTTCCTTCTGACCAAATGAAATCTGTATATTAAGTATCCAAAGAGAAATGAGCAGAAGAGTATTTTTCATTGTGGTTTAAGTCTAGTTGCTTTCAGCTTTTACAAATTTAGAACGCATTACTTTATCAGTGGAATTTATTTCGAGCATGTAAATGCCGGGAGGAAGTTGCTGACAGTCGACCGTTAGCGGTACACAGTTTACGGTTACACAGTGGGTCTTTTGTTCCAATACCAATTCGCCTAACAAAGTATAAATTGAAACGGTATTGATTGTATACCTGCCGGACTGAATATTCGTCCGGGCTGGTTGCCTGATGCCTATTGCCAACTTGTCCTCAACAGGATTCGGATACACAATTATTGTTTCGCCTTCAATTCCACCCACCGACGTTGGAATTGAAACATTGACATTGTCAACATACAGATCATTGCCCCATCCATTCTTACTTTCAAATTTTAGAGAGAGTAGCGGTGCGCCTAAAAATTGATTCAGTGAAACAAAGTGATTGACCCATTGTGTGTTGTCAGGAACAAATTCAGAAAACACTGCAGGGTAGAGAGCGGTGGAAAGAGACAAACCACCATCCTGCCAGAATACTGTCCACGTTAATCCACAATCAAGGGAATAGAGCAGGCGCAAAGTATCAGAATAGAAGGTGCTGTTTGGGTCGCTATAAGCAACGTCGAAAGTGATCGCCGCTGCCGGATAACCGGTAAGGTCGTATTTGGGTGTGATCAATCCGTCAAGGGTATTCCTGTTCTGGTTATAAAAATTCCTGGTGCGCATGGATGCATTGCTTCCCTGTGATCCTGCAAGGAATGTTTGTTCCCAGCCATAGTTGTTATCGGGATCTGAAACTGCCCAGTGCTGATATGGGAAACCACTTGCTTCAAAGCCTTCTGCAAAGGGAATGACGACACCTGTGCTGATCACTTCGATCGGAAAATCACCTGAGTTATTGGAAGGGTTTTGATCTGTTTGTCCGTTCGGGTTGCTCAATGTTATATGAAGGATGTGAATTCCGGGCGTCATTAAGAGCGCAGGTAATACAATCGTATCCGAGGTTCCTGACGCAATATTCCCTGTCCATGTGAAAGTTGATAAACCGCTGACATCCAGTTCGTAATCAATAGCAAGGGAAGTTAATGTTGCATTGCTTGTATTAGATATTCTGATAACGGGAACTGTGTTTCCGGAACAGATTTCATCGGCAGGTTCCTCGAGTCCAAGCACGCCTGCATCAAAATAATTTCCTGTTGGAGGAACGCAGCTTAGGGAGGTCAGCAATGAAATTCTGTCGGTGAAAAGGTATCCGCGCATCCGCTCAATCTGCCCGAGTGAGAACATGACACGACAATCATCGTCCCCATAGTCCATGTAATTTTCTGTCTGGTCAGGATTGTCGACGGGTGTATCGGCACAATCATTTACAAACGGCGGACAACCGAAATCCGGTGTAATGTCAGCGGGTGTGTCGCAAACATAATCGCCTTCCGTACCGCAATTGCTGGTGTCGCTCCCTTCGCATAATCCGGTATAATCAAATGTATGATACAAACCGAAGTAGTGCCCTACTTCATGGTCGCAAGTTCTTCCATGGTATCCAAAGGCAACATTTCCTGTGCGGCCAAAAACATAATAATGCATAACAACTCCATCGATTGGATCCGGAGTTCCGGGGTAATAGGCGTATCCGTTTGCGCAATTCAGTTTGCACACCCAGATGTTGAGATAGTCTGCTCCCGGCCATCCATCAGCGCCGCCATTGGCAGAATACTTCATGCTGTCGTCGCAACCCCAGTCGGGAACAGTTGAATAGGTTCTTGTAATTCCATTGGTGGCATTTCCCTGCGGGTCGCGCTGAGCCAGGCAAAATTCGATCTGCGCATCGCCTGCCAGCGGAGCAAAAAGCGGTCTTACTACACCTGTATCTGCATTGTGTTTTCTGAAATCTTCATTGAGGACGTCGAGTTGTGAAAAGATCTGTGCATCAGAGAGATTTTCCGACGGATCATGCCAGATAACATGTACTACAACAGGTATCGTTACAACAGACTGTGACCGGTTTCCTTCGTGGATTATTGGTGACAAACCTGTTACAGGAAAATGTGGAAAATTTTTCTTCGCAACGGCATCATCAAAACCGCAAACAGACTGACCGAGCGAACGATAGCTTAGAAGCGGAAGGCATAACAACAACAAACAAAAAGCCCATGCATGTTTTTTCATTTGAATTTATTTCTTGGGATTCATTTGCAACAGGAAAATCTTTTTTCAAATATAGGGGATAATACCAGCCCTCAAAATATGATTTTTTCTGCCCCCCTGAGGCTTCATTCGCCAAAATACCCTTTTGGAAACTCAAATACTTCATTAGCTTTGAAAACCCATTATACATGCGTTTATGAAACAACTTTCATGCTTTTTTAATGTTGTTCTTGTTGGATTTTGCTCAGTTTGTTTGTTATCAGCTGAGTCTGCGTTTGCACAAAAAGAGAACAACATCTGGTATTTTGGCAATGGTGCCGGTTTAGATTTTAATAGTGGTAGTCCGGTAGCATTAAACAACGGTGCATTGAACACCACAGAAGGCTGCGCATCCATTGCAGATACTTCCGGTAATCTGCTTTTTTATACGGAAGGCGTTACTGTATTTAACAAGGTGCACAGCGTTATGGCGAATGGTTCAGGTTTGCTGGGAGGCAACTCGTCATCTCAGTCTGCCATCATTGTCCCTTTACCCGGCAGCAGCACGACTTATTATATTTTTACAACTCCTGATCAGGGAAGTGTGGCAGGATTAAATTATTCAATTGTTGATATGACACTTCAGGGCGGACTCGGAGAAATAGTAATACTGAATACACTTCTGAATACACCAATCGGTGAAAAAGTTTGTGCAACCCATCATAGCAACGGATCAGATTACTGGATCGTTGCGCACGAATACAACACAGATGCATTTTATGCATATCAGCTTTCGGCAACAGGTGTAAATCCTGTACCTGTGATCAGCAATGTCGGAATGATCCATACTGGTTATCATGGTTACCTGAAATTTACTCCGGATGCATCGAAGATCGGTTTGGCAGTAGGGGAGACCAATGGACTTGAACTGCTGGACTTCGACAATTCAACAGGCGTTGTTTCCAACCCGATCAATTTCTCAACTACCTATCTCTATCCTTACGGGGTTGAATTTTCACCTGATAACAGTAAGTTTTACGTTGCTCAATCCGGCGTTGGCGGTCCTGCCGGGATTTATCAATTCGATTTGCTGGCCGGATCTGCTGCGGCGATCATCGCTTCAGGTCAGCTTGTTGGTAATACCACCAACATATACCAGGGTCCTTTGCAACTCGGACCCGATGGGAAAATATACTGTGCAAGGTACCTTACGCCTAATCTTGGCGTTATCAACAATCCGAATGCTTCCGGTCCTGCATGCAATTACATTGATACTGCTGTATTTCTGGGAGCAGGACAAAGCACTTTTGGTTTGCCCAATCAGATTCCCCATTTTGATTTTGTTCCTGTTGCGGTTTTTTCTGCACCGAATCATATTTGTCCGGGAACATGTACCGATTTTACAAACCTTTCATTGAATGCCACATCGTACCTCTGGACTTTTCCCGGCGCAAATCCGGGGGTGAGTACAGACGTGAATCCTGTGCAGATCTGTTACAATTCTCCCGGGCAGTATAGCGTTACGCTTATTGCATCCAATGCTAATGGAAGTGATACATTGTTTTTGCCGAATTACATCACTGTTTATCCTTTTCCTTCACCGCAGGGAATTTCTCAAAGCGGCGATACACTTTTTGCAAATCAGGGTTCTATCGGTTATCAGTGGTATTACAATGGCGTATCAATTGCCGGTGCTACATCATATTTTTATGTCGCAATGGCAAGCGGTGATTTCAATGTAGTTTGTACTGATGAAAATGGTTGTGAAGTGGAAGCGGTAATTTTTAATGTGACTGCGGGCCTAAGTGAATATAGTTCTTACAATGCGGAGGATGATGAAATTACAGTCTTTCCGAATCCGGTATATTACATGTTGACAATAAACAGCAGACAAAATTCAATCAATGAAATTTCAATTTATAATTTAGTTGGTGAATTGGTTTTGAGACAAACGGCTCCATACGAAACTATTGACTGTCGGCTGCTTTCATCCGGGATTTACTGGATTGAAATCAAGGCGAATGAAAAGAGATTCCGAACAAAATTCAGCAAATTCCCTTCAGGGAAATAATCACAAACATATCGGCGATGAAAAAAAATCTACTTACGTTATTACTTTTTCTTATAGCGGGCATTTTTATTGTTCGTGCTGATTACTGGACACAGATGGCAACCTGTGTTGCTGCAGGAAAAGAACTACCGATATCTTTTTCCATTGGCAACAAAGGATATGTGGGATGTGGTTCCGGCTCATTCGACTTTTGGGAATTCGATGTTGCTGCAAACTTATGGACACAGAAGGCTGACGTTGGTGGGGGAGTGAGACGGGCAGGAGTTGGGTTTTCAATTAACGATAAAGGATATGCAACAACTGGAGAAGTTCCGCTGAACGATTTTTGGGAGTACGACACTACTGCAAATAGCTGGACACAACTACCGAATTTTCCCGGCCCGGGAAGGTCATTTGCTGCTGCATTCGTTATTGGAGATAAGGTTTTTCTCGGCGGAGGTCAATCTCCATTCATGCAGGATTTGTGGGAGTGGGATCAGACCACACAGATCTGGACGCAGAAGGCAAACTGTTTGAATGTAATGACGCACCAGGTTGCATTCGCATTGCTGGGAAAGGGATACTGGACAACGAGCTGTTGTTCGACTGATGAAATGTGGGAGTATGATCCTCTTGTTGATGCATGGACACAGAAGGCGACTTTTCCGGGAGGTCCGAGATCTGATGCTTCCGGCTTTGCTATTTGTGCCAAAGGATACCTCTGCACCGGTGGAGAGGGCCCATTTTACAATGACCTTTGGCAGTATGATCCATTACAAAATACCTGGCTGCAAAAGGCAAGTATTCCTACAGTTGGTCGTGATGACGGTGCAGCTTTTGTGGTGAATGGAAAAGGGTATTATGGATTCGGGCAGTTGGGTGGCACAACAAGTGTTTCAGATCTTTGGGAGTATACTCCCGACAGTTCATGTGCAGGGCTTGTCGCAGCTTTCACTGCCGACAACCACATTTGTCCGGGTACATGTACAAACTTTACGAATCTATCAGTGAATGGTTCTTCCTTCCTGTGGAGTTTTCCCGGAGCCAATCCTTCAACGAGCATTGATGTGAATCCGACGAACATTTGCTACAATACTCCGGGTACCTATGCTGTCTCTCTGATCGCAACCAATGCAGGAGGAAGCGATACACTGACACTCAATAATTACATCACAGTTTTTCCTTTTCCTGCTCCTCAGGGAATTCAGCAGAGCGGTGATACGCTGATTGCCAACCAGGGCGCAATAAGCTACCAGTGGTACCATACAGGAATTGCAATCCCCGGAGCTACTGATTATTTTTATGTTGCTATGGAAGGCGGAGACTACAATGTTGTCGCTACAGACGTAAACGGCTGCGAAGTGGAGGCGGCGATATTTGACATTATTGCTGCTGTCTCTCCTTTATTCATGGGAGATGGAGCGGAGGTGAGGCTCTACCCAAATCCGGTAATTGACAAGTTGGAAATCCACTCTGAATTATTTTTTAATATTTCAGCAACCATTGAAGTGTTTTCATCCAGGGGCGAATTGGTGTTTACTGAATGGCTGCGCGCTGATAAAAATAGTAAGCAGCATGTGATTGATGTATCAAATTTTGCTTCCGGATTATACTGGTTGAATATTTCTACAAAATCAAAAACCATCACGAAAAAATTTCTTATTAAATAAATGATTTGAATGAAAAGAATTTTACTGCTTTCAATTTCAGTATTTATCACTTCACTTTGTTTTGCACAAGGTGAAAACAACCAGTGGTGCTTTGGAAACCTGGCAGGTCTTGATTTTAATTCAGGATCTCCGGTCGCCGTAAATTCACAGGTAAACACCACTGAAGGAAGTGCAAGTATTGCCGATGCATCGGGAAACCTTTTGTTTTATTCTGATGGTATTACTGTATGGAATAGCAATCACGTTGCCATGCCTAATGGTACAGGACTGTTCGGTGGGATTTCATCAACTCAATCTGCGCTCATCGTTCCACAACCGCAAACTCCAAACATATATTTTGTTTTCACAACAGCAGAGGCACAGGGTGCTCAGGGGTTATGTTATTCAATTGTTGACATGACTTTGCAGGGCGGGCTCGGTGACGTAACAACAAAAAATGTTCAGCTGTATACGCCCAGTGCAGAAAAAGTTTGTGCAACGAAACACAATAACGGAATTGATTACTGGATTCTCAGCCATGAACTGGGCACAAATAATTTTGTTGCATACTTGCTTACCTCTGCAGGAGTGAGTGCTGTTCCTGTTATTTCTCCTTGTGGCACTGTTCATACAATTACCAGCGGGGTAGAGATCGGTTACATGAAATTTTCCTGTGATGGCCGGCAGGTTGCTTCTGCGATCAGGTACTTGTTTTCTTTTGAGCTCGATAGTTTTAATACTACCACCGGTGTAGTTTCTGCTCCTGTTAGTTTTCCCTCTACAGGCGGTATTCAGTCGTACGGAATAGAATTCTCACCCAATGGAAATATACTCTATGCATCTGATGCAACGCAGACAAGTCAGTACGATATTACTGTACATGATTCTGCAAGCATGGTTGCTTCTAAAACATTTATCAGCAGCGACGTATGGGCGTTGCAGTTAGGACCCGACCGCAAAATCTATTTAGCAGGATATTTCCTTGCCAGTGTCAGCGTGATCAACGATCCTGATGTCTTGGGAACCGGATGCAACTATGTATCTGCCGCAGTTCCCCTCACAGGAACTTCTTCGCTGGGACTTCCGAACATGGTCAATAATTTATGCAGCGGATTGCCTGTTGCAGTATTCACTGCACCCAATCATATTTGTCCCGGCACTTGTACAGACTTTACCAATCTTTCATCCAATGCGAATTCTTTCCAGTGGTTTTTTTCCGGAGCAAATCCCGGCGTGAGTACAGATGTGAATCCGGCCCAGATATGTTATAACATTCCGGGACAGTATGATGTCATGCTCGTGGCAACAAACCCGAATGGCAGCGATACATTGCTTTTGCCGAATTTTATTACCGTCTATCCGCAACCCGCTCCGCAGGGAATTGCACAAAGCGGTGACACATTATATGCAAATCAGGGCGCTGTAAGTTACCAGTGGTACCATGATGGTGTATTGATCCCCGGAGCAACGGACTATTTTTATGTTGCTGATCAAAGCGGAAATTTCAATGTTGTTGCAACAGATCAGAATGGATGTGAAGTTGAGGCTGTGATATTTGATGTGGTAGCAGGAATACAATTAACAATTGTCAATGGACAGTTTCGAATATTTCCTAATCCTGTTTTAAATAAGTTGACAATAAGCAATACGCAGAATGCAATTAAATCAGTTTCGATCTACAATTTGCTGGGGGAAAATGTTTTGAATATTAAGCCGGAAGCAAATAGAAGGGATCAAATATCTTTCATTGACGTTTCGCAACTATCAAAAGGCTTGTACAGGATTGAAGCGGATGACGGAATGAAAAAGCTCCGTTCAACATTTGTGAAGGAATAGAACCAAATTTTATAAAGTTTAGTCATTATTATGCGAAAACATATTCAGTCTGAAAATAGATTTTATATCCTGTAATTGATTCAAATGAAAAAGACGATAACAGCTTTCTTTTTTTTAACCATGCTTTTGCATTCCGCAATGGCGCAGGTTAAATTGTACGAGGACCAGTTTAATGGAGGTGTCACGGGTGGTTCTTTTTCTACAGGAGTGAGCGGAACGGGTTCCGGAGTAATCACGCTCTACATTGATCCGGCAAGTACGATCAGGAAAGCTTATCTGATTTCCGGGAGGCTCGGTCCTGCATCTCCTGTAACAGTGAACCTAAACAGCATGGTGCTCACCTTCGATCCCGGCAATCAGGCCACACCGGATTTTAATTGTGTTTTGTACGGGGGACTCTCTGCAGTTCATGCCATTGATATTACATCACAGGTTAATCCCGCAGTAAATATTTATAACATATCCTACAATCAGGCAGGTGGCGGAGCAAATTTTTTCACCGATTTTTATCTCTTTGTAGCGTATGAGAATAATTCAATGCCATTGGTGAATACGGTGGTCTTTTTAAAGACAACTGATTATATCGCAACAGAGCAGTATACACTCAACCTGACTTACCCAATTGATACGTTGGTTCCTGTTGGATTTGCCATGCATGCAGGTTACATGTGTGACTCTACAACGGATGGAGAAAATATTACTGTTGCAACTACTTTACTTGGTGATATTGGCGGAGGTGATCCAAACAATCCTTTGGGTCTTTGCTCCGGTACAGCCGGTAGTTTTTATTATGAAAACAATACTTTATATGGATTGAACGGAGATTCAGCTGACCAGATCATGCATGGCGCTGATGCGTTAAGTGATATTAAAAACCTTGTTCCGAATTCCGCTACTACTGTTGATGTGCAATTCGAACATTGGGGTGGCGCCGGTTCTTCTGCCGACAATTCCATGTGGGCATGGGTGATGGCTTATGGAAATTCAAATGTACAACCTACTGCTTTGTTTACTTCTCCAAATCATATTTGTCCGGGAACGTGCACCGATTTTATCAACCATTCCGTCAATGCAACTTCCTTCCAGTGGTTTTTTCCCGGAGCCACGCCATCTGTTAGTACTGATGTTAATCCTTCCATTATCTGTTATAATTCCCCCGGACAATATGACGTAATGCTGATTGCCACCAATGCAAATGGAAGCGATACGCTACAACTCAACAATTTTATAACGGTTTATCCTTATCCCGCACCGCAGGGAATTGCACAGAGTGGCGACACGCTATTTGCCAATCCAGGAGCCATTTCATATCAGTGGTATTATTCAGGAATACTCATTCCCGGAGCAACTGATTATTTTTATATAGCAACCGAAAGCGGTGATTTCAATGTGGTGGCAACAGATGCGAACGGTTGTGAAGTGGAAGCTGCGATTTTCGATGTTGTAGCAGGGATTGAAACATCTGTTATTGGTAATCAGTCATTGGTCATTTTTCCAAATCCTGTTGTAGAAAAGTTAACAGTAAGCAATCGGCAGCTCGCACGAGCGAATGTTCAGTCGGGCCGGTATGCAATAAATACAGTTGCGATTTACAATTTGTTTGGCGAATTGATCCTGGAACAAAATACTGCTGGATTAGCTATGGACAATGGACTGTTGACCGTTGACTGTCGACAGCTTTCAGCAGGATTATACTGGCTTGAAATTTCCGCTTCTAATACAATCTCCAGACATAAATTCATCAAAAAATAAATTCTGTTTATGAAAATAATATTTTCAATTTTCTTCCTTTCTTTTTTAGGATTGAATTCCTTCGCACAACCCGGAGAATGGGTATGGATGCATGGTGACAACGCTGTGAATCCGCCGGGATCATTTGGCGTGCAGGGCGTTTCATCTCCAACCAATGATCCACCGGGGTTTTATGAGGCATGCGAGTGGACGGATCTGAATGGAAATTTTTGGTTGTTCGGCGGACTGCCAACAGGTTTCACTTCTTATGGTGATCTGTGGAAGTTTGATCCTGTAGCAAATGAATGGACTTGGATGAAGGGAAATGGTATTGCAGGCAACCCGGGTAACTTCGGTGTGCAGGGTGTTTCTTCTCCCACAAATCAGCCGCCGGCACGTGAACATGGCGCAATTACATGGACTGATCTGTCAAATAATCTTTGGATGTATGGAGGCAATTCAGTGCTCGGCGACCTTAGCGATCTTTGGAAATATGACATCACCACGAATGAATGGACATGGATGAAAGGCCCGTCGACATCTTATGATCCCGGAACATATGGAACGCAAGGTGTGCCTTCACCGCTGAACAAACCATCTTCACGAGAAGAAGCGGCATCGAGTTGGACAGATAATAACGGTGACCTCTGGTTTTTCGGCGGGTGGATTGGCTCAGGTGCAGTGAACGACCTGTGGAGATATAACATTGCTGCAAACGAATGGACTTGGATGAAAGGTTCAGCAACAATTTCTCAACCCGGTGTATATGGAACTTTGCGAGTAGAAGACCCGGCTAATGTTCCCGGATCGCGTTGTGCTTATACACACTGGAAAGACAACACAGGAAATTTCTGGATGTTTGGCGGAGAAGATTTTACAGCCAACGATTTCAATGACATGTGGAAATTCAATCCACTGACTAATAACTGGGCATGGATGAATGGCAGTAGTGCGCAGGGTGCAGTTGCATCTTACGGGACAAAATGTGTTACTGATTCGCTGAATGACCCCGGTACACGATATGAGAACCGTGTTGTGTGGACTGACCTCAACGGAAACCTCTGGACTTTTGGAGGTAACGTCGGCTACCTTACCACAGATTATAAAAATGACTTGTGGATGTATTGTATTGCAACCAATAAATGGACATGGATAAGCGGAGACAATACACCGAACCCGGGAGGCAATTGGGGAACAATGGGCGTGTCAAGTCCGCTCAATAAACCTGATGGAAGAATGGGAAGTGTAGGGTGGAGGTCACTCACAGGCGAATTGTATTTATTCGGTGGTACAGCTTTTACATTCGGCAGTTTTCATAATGACGTATGGAAGTACACTATTGATCCTTCATGCGCTTTCTGCAATACCGCACCTGTTGCATTGTTCAGCGCGCCAAATCATATTTGTCCGGGTACCTGTACTGATTTCAACAACATCTCACTTAACGCCACATCTTTTTTGTGGTCTTTTCCCGGAGCAAATCCTTCGACAAGTACAGATGTTGATCCTACAAACATCTGTTACAATACACCCGGAACATATTCTGTTTCATTGATCGCTACGAACGTGAATGGCAGCGATACACTTACGCTGAATAATTTCATCACTGTATATCCATATCCTTTACCACAGGGAATTTCGCAAAGCGGAGATACATTGTTTGCAAATGCAGGAGCCAACAGCTATCAATGGTACTATGGCGGCATATTGATTCCGGGGGCAACGAATTATTTTTATGTGGCATCGCAAAGCGGTGATTACAATGTTGTGGCTACTGATCCAAACGGATGTGAAGTGGAAGCTGCCATCTTTGATGTGATTGCTGCAGTATCTCCAATCTCCCGTGGAGAAGGGCAGGAGGTGACGCTTTTTCCAAATCCTGCCACTGATAAACTGGAGGTCTTCATTCCTTCAATAATCAAACTATCAGACGTAAGTATATCTGTATATAACATGTTGGGAGAGGAATTGAATCTACCCGTAAATGCTCCTGCTTATCAAAACAAAAATTTATCCGCTGAAATTGTTCTTGATATACATCAGCTTGCAGTTGGTATGTACCAGATAGTCGTAAATGATGGTCAAAATCTTTTTAGGAATAAATTTAACAAGCAATAAGCTCAATAGATATGAAAAAAATCATTTGTTCAATTTTCATTTTGTGTTTAGCGTCGTCATCTTATGCCGACTACTGGACCCAGCTTGCGAATTTTCCCGGGCTTGGACGACAACTGGCTTCAGGATTTTCAATTGGTAATAAAGGATATGTTACCTGCGGTGAAGGCGGCTTGTATTTCAATGACCTTTGGGAATACGATCCAACGTTAAATCTATGGACTCAACTTGCAGACCTGCCAGCAGCCGGCAGGTATGGAGCAGTTGCTTTCACCATTAATGGCAAAGGATATGTTGGCACCGGGGCATATCCTTTAATGGATGACCTTTGGGAATACGATCCTGTTTCAAATACGTGGGCGCAAAAGGCCAGTATTACAGGAGCCCGCGGCTTTGCTGTTGGTTTTTCAATTGGCAGCAAAGGTTACATCGGCTGCGGAATGGGAGTAACTGATTTCTGGGAATGGGACCAGCCAACTGATGCCTGGACCCAAAAAACTTCCTGTCCGGTCAACAGGCAGCAGGGTACTGCATTTGCGATTAACGGCAAGGGCTATTTTTCAACAGGCAGTAACCTCAATGATCATTGGGAGTATGATCCGGTTTTAAATACATGGACAGCCAAAGCAAGTCTTCCGGGTCCGGGCCGTGTGGATGCAGCTTCATTCGTAATTTGTGATAAAGGTTATCTCGGTAGCGGAGGAGATGGTCCTTTAATGAATGATTTTTATGAATATGATCCTGTTACAGATGTCTGGATTCAGAAGGCGAATACACCCGGTGGACTTCGTGATGATTGTCCTTCATTCTCAATCGGACAAAAAGGATATTTCGGACTCGGCGACAATGGCGTTTACCAGATTGACTTTTGGGAATACACGCCAGACCAATGTGTCAATATTCCTCCTGTTGCGTTGTTCAGCGCTCCCAATCATATCTGTCCGGGAACATGCACTTCCTTCAACAACCTTTCACAGAATGCAACTTCTTACCTGTGGTCATTCCCCGGCGCGAATCCTTCAACAAGTACAGATGTTGATCCGGTAAACATTTGTTACAATTCTCCAGGGGTTTACAATGTGACGTTGATTGCAATAAACCCTACAACGAGCGATACATTGTCATTAAATAATTACATCACCGTTTATCCGTATCCCGCTCCACAGGCCATTGCACAAAATGGCGATACGCTGATCGCGAATCAGGGAGCCATTAGTTATCAGTGGTTTCACAACGGAATTTCAATTCCAGGTGCAACAAATTATTTTTATGTGGCAAGCGAAGGCGGTGACTACAATGTTGTGGCTACCGATGCCAATGGTTGTGAAGTGGAAGCGGTGATATTTGATGTGGTAGCCGGTGTTGAATCATTGTTCAATAGTCAATTGCCTTTGGTTTATCCCAATCCTGTAGGTGAAATATTATTCCTGCGCAGCGAGCTTTTGCCGGAAAATGGCGTGGTCGTAATTTTCAATATGCTTGGTGAGAAAATTTTCAGTCCAACTCCTGGTGCCGCAAAAAACGATTTGCAAACAATAGATGTCGGTAAATTACCTAGAGGTTTTTACTGGATTGAAATTTCAGCGGGTGATAAGTTGTTCAGGGAAAAATTCGAAAAACAATAAACATAATAGAATGAAAAAATTATTGCCACTGGTATTTATTTATTTTCAATTGCTGATGGCCGGCGCAGTGTTCGGCCAGAAGGAAGCCAACATGTGGTACTTCGGAAATAATGCCGGTGTTGATTTTAACAGTGGCTCACCGATTGCTTTCAGCGGAAGTGCAATGACGCAGCTGGAAGGCTGTGCTTCCATCAGTGATACTGCCGGCAACACATTGTTTTATACCAATGGCGCTTTAGTATGGAATCGTTTGAATGCACAAATGCCAAATGGATTCGGATTACTCGGGGATAATAATTCGGCACAGGCTGCCATCATTGTTCCTGCTCCCGGAAGCAATACGATATATTATATTTTCACAACGCCAACCTGGGGAGTTGGTGACATGTGCTATAGCATTGTTGACATAACGCTGCAGGGTGGACTCGGAGACATCACCATGAAGAATACGCCCATGTTCACCAATTCAACTGAGAAGGTAACAGCAGTGTTTCATACAAACGGCAACGACATCTGGATCATCGGTCATGAGTTCAATACAAATAACTTTTATTCATTTCTACTTACTGCCGGCGGAGTAAATCCTGTTCCTGTAATAACTCCGGTTGGAACAATTCATGCCACTGTGCTTGGTTTTGCAGGGTACATGAAAGGCGGGCACCATGGACAAAAGCTGGCTTATGCTTCTACCATCAATATGAACCTGGTGGAGGTATTTGATTTTGACAACAGTACCGGAATTCCTTCAAACCCGATTTCATTTCCCGGAATTGCAGAAGCTTATGGACTTGAGTTTTCTCCCGACGATTCTAAACTTTATGCTACAGAAGAAAATCCTGGACTCATTATTCAATGGGATTTAAATGCAGGATCGCCTGCAGCCATCATCGCTTCGCAGATGACGATAGGTACAGGTACATCTGCATGTGCAGCTCTTCAATTGGGCCCTGACAATAAAATATATCTTGCTAAAAGGTCGGCAAGCCAGTTTCTTGGAGTGATCAATGATCCAAATACTGCCGGACTTGCATGTAATTTTGTGGATGATGTAGTACCATTGGCAGGAGGTACAAGCTGTTCTTACGGATTGCCTAATTTCTTTCAGGGATATTTCAATCAAACGCTTTTGCCTGTTGCTTTATTCACTGCGCCAAATCACATATGTCCCGGCACATGCACAGATTTTAATAATACATCAGTCAATGCAACTTCCTTCCTATGGAGCTTTCCGGGAGCCAATCCTTCTACATCTATCGATGTGAATCCTATCGGCATCTGCTACAATTCGCCTGGACAATACGACGTAATGCTCATCGCTTCCAATGCCAATGGAATTGATACTTTATTCCTGCCTAATTTTATTACCGTTTATCCTTATCCCGCACCACAGGGAATAACTCAAAGTGGTGATACGCTTTTTTCCAATGCCGGTGCCGTAAGTTATCAGTGGTATCATGATGGTTTTATTATTCAGGGCGCGACAGATTATTTTTACGTGGCTTCTGAAGGCGGCAACTACAATGTGGTTGCAACTGATGCAAATGGTTGTGAAGTGGAAGCCGTGATCTTTGATGTTGTAGCGGGACTGTTGCAGTCTTACTTAAATGACCAATTTGTTTTTATCTACCCAAATCCGACAGATGACTTCCTGCTTATTCAAAATTTAAGTCTTTCCTCCGGGATGGCAGTTGGTATTTCTATTTTCAATGTTCTTGGAGAGCCGGTTTATTCATCTGGTTATTCTGGAGACGTCCAGCTAAATAAGCGTTCGGGCGGACTGTTGACTGTCGACTGTCGACTTATTTCTTCGGGCATGTACTGGCTTGAAATTAACTCAACTGATAAAAAATCATATCTGAAATTCATTAAACAATAAATTCTTCTTCTTATGAAAACAATTTTTACATGGCTTTTTATTTTATGCACGCTGATTGCGGGCGCATCCAATGAAACCAATATCTGGTATTTTGGAAATGGTTGTGGCCTGGATTTTAACAGCGGCGCTCCCGTTTCGATCAACGGCGGCATGGTTTATACTTATGAGGGCTGTTCTTCTATTTGTGATTCCAATGGAGACCTTCTATTTTATTCTGATGGCCTTACGGTTTGGAATAAGAACCACCAGGCGATGTCAAATGGTACCGGACTAACAGGTGATTATTCATCAACGCAGTCAGCGATGATCGTTAAACAACCGGGCAACACCAATATTTATTATGTGTTTACCACTTTCACAACGTTGAACTATTCTGTGGTTGACATGACACTGAATGGCGGACTTGGTGATGTTACTGCAGCCAAAAATGTTTTCATGATAGGAGGTGCAGAAAAACTTTGTGCAGTGAAGCATTCCAATGGAACAGATGTGTGGATCATCATGCATGAATCAGGTACAAATGGCTTCAACGCTTTTTTACTTTCTTCAACCGGTGTTACTGCAGTGCCGGTGCATTCAAATACCGGTTTGGCAGATGGCGGAATTGTTGGGCAGATGAAGGTGTCGCCAACAGGTACTAAAATTGCCATCGGACTTTTTAATGCTGTTGAAACAGTATCACTTTGTGATTTTGATCCTGCAACAGGAATTGCTTCAAATGGTTTTCCCATCCCAACACTGCAAGTAACGCAATCCTATGGAATAGAGTTTTCTCCTGATGGCTCAAAGCTTTATAATACCGGAGAAAATTCATGGTTCAATATTACACAGTATGACCTGAATGCCGGTACTCCTGCTGCGATCATTGCTTCAGCGACCATCATCGGAACAACAGGAGGGGTATTGCCTGCAGGAATGCAACTTGGTCCCGACCTGAAAATATATGTTACCCTTTATCAGTCGAGTTATCTTGCTGTCATTAATGATCCGAATGTTCTTAGTACAGGATGTAATTTTGTTGACAATGCAGTCTCTCTTGGCACAAACGTGTGCCAGATCGGTCTGCCTGGCAATGTTGCAAGCTTGTTTGCAGGCAATCTTTTACCGAATGCGATCTTCACTTCTCCTAATCATATTTGCCCCGGTACATGTACAAATTTTACAAACCTTTCAATAAATGCAAATGCTTTTCTGTGGAGTTTTCCGGGAGCAAATCCATCGACAAGCACAGACGTTGATCCTGCTAACATATGTTACAATTCACCCGGTCAGTACGATGTACAGCTAATCGCTTCAAATGCAAACGGCAGCGATACGCTGCTACTTCATAATTACATTACAGTGTATCCTTATCCTGCGCCACAGGGAATTTCTCAGAATGGTGATACCCTTTTTGCAAACCAGGGTGCAGTAAGTTACCAGTGGTACCATGATGGTGTGCTTGTTCCCGGTGCTACAAATTATTTTTATGTTGCTGATGCAGGAGGCAATTACAATGTGGTTGCCACTGATGCAAATGGATGTGAAGTTGAGGCTGTGATATTTGATGTAGTTGCTGAAGTTCAAGATCTAACATCAGATGTCGGTTTCACAATTTTTCCGAATCCGGTAGCAGATCAGTTGTCAATTAAAAACTTGAATTTCCTTTTTAGTGAGTCGTATGATATTACAATTTGTAATATGTTAGGTGAGCAAATCTATTCGGCTGTTGATTGCAAACTGCAAACTGTTGATTGCCATCATTTCATTTCCGGAATGTACTGGATGGAATTAAATGGCGGCAATAAGTCAGGAAGAATTAAATTTATTAAGCAGTAGTTTTTATGAACCTGAAATTCCCTCTTCTTCTTATTTTTGTTTTGAATTTGTGCTTCAATCGTACTGATTGTTCAGCGGCAATTCCCATTGCAAATTTTATTGCAAGTAAAACTTCCATTTGCGAGGCACAATGCATCAGCTTCACTGATCTCTCAACAAACAGTCCCACGTCCTGGTCATGGAGCTTTCAGGGCGCATCTGTATCTACATCAACGCAGCAAAATCCTTCCAACATTTGTTATTTTACTGCAGGCACCTATTTTGTATCGCTCACGGTCTCGAATGCATCAGGAAGCAATACACTTTACCTGGCCGGATATATTACGGTTTATCCTTCTTCAGTTGTAAACCTGTTAGTAAATGGTGATTTCAATAATTACAATACCATGTTTACCTCGCAGCTGACATATATAGCCAGCGGTACCCTGGCGCCGAATCAATATAGCGTTGATACCAATGCGTACTTTCACAATACGAACTGGGCAGGCATTTCACCTGATACCACTCCTTTTTTTATGAGTGATGGTAGCCAGTTTACCGGAACCATCGTCTGGAGTGAAAGCTCCACAAGCGTTTTTCCATCTTCGGCTTATACATTCTCTTTTCTGATGACCAATCTTGACGTGAATCATTCATTTGTCATGCCTGAATTGCTTACTACAGTAACCGATCAGGGTGGCACAGTTCTGTTTTCCGGAACAACAGGACTTCTTCCAGCTGCGAACAGTAATGTTCCGCCGGTTTATGTATGGACTCCTTTCAATTATGTTTTCAATACGCTTTCAAATACAACTTCAATTACAATTTCGCTCAGCCAGATCGGCGGTACTTATCTCGGATTTGACTTCGCCCTCGAAGACATGTACCTCAAAACTCATTTTTGTGATTCACTTGCTGCTTTGCCTGCAGCGGGTTTGTTTACTGATGAAAGTCTGCTCTGTCCGGGTTCATGTGCAAGTTTTTTAAATCAATCTGCAAATGCTGTTTCTTATCAGTGGTTTTTTCCCGGAGGAACTCCTTCAGTCAGCAATGATGAAAATCCTCCAAGTATTTGCTACAATTCGCCCGGCAGTTACGATGTCACGCTGATAGCAACCAATGCAAATGGCAATGATACAATCACCATTCCCGGCTACATCACAGTATTGCCATATCCTTCACCGCAGGGAATTTCGCAAAGCGGAGATACGCTTTTTGCCAACC
The DNA here is from genome assembly GCA_964356415.1 of uncultured Flavobacteriales bacterium. Taxonomy (GTDB): domain Bacteria; phylum Bacteroidota; class Bacteroidia; order AKYH767-A; family 2013-40CM-41-45; genus JAPLDB01. Next base: position 22,886 of record CAYHHK010000014.1, on the reverse strand, counting down.
AGGGTGCAGTAAGTTATCAATGGTATCACAACGGGGTGCTGATTTCAGGAGCAACAAATTATTACTATATAGCAACGGGGAGCGGTAACTTCAATGTTGTTGCAGTAGATGTTAACGGCTGTCAGGTTGAAGCGGCAATTTTTGATGTGGTGGCTGGGATTACTTCGGCTTTCACAACAGCTGAAGGAATTATTCTGTTTCCGAATCCGGTTTTTGATCAATTGGCAGTTGATCTTTCTGAGATCAGAGGTGCTAGAGAGGCAATTGACATTTCAGTGTATGATGTTCTTGGGAAATGCGTCTTTACAAAACCTGATCTTTGGAGAGACCATTTTATTATTGATTGTAAATTATTTTCATCAGGGATCTACTTTCTTGAATTGTCATCATCATCAAATGTTTTGCGATACAGATTCATTAAGAAATAATATTTCTACCTGATGAAAAAAAATATTCTCTCGTTTTTTATTGTCAATTTGTGTTTAGTCCTCATTAGGCCAATGATTTTTGCCCAGAATCCGCTTGTGAAAATGTGGGACTATAGGTATGGTGGTACTTATCCTGATGAACTCACAGCCTTTCAACAGACAAGAGATGACGGTTTTATTTTGGCGGGATATTCCAACTCAGGCGCCAATGGAGATAAATCGCAACCAACTTATGGAAGTTATGATTACTGGATTATAAAACTCGATAGGTCAGGAATCAAGGAATGGGATGCAGATTTTGGCGGTAGCGAAAACGATTATCTTACTTGTGTATGCCAGACTTCAGACGGCGGATATCTTCTCGGTGGATATTCTGTATCTGATATCAGCGGATGTAAAACGCAGAATAATTGGGATGCCTCAGGCCTGACTAGTGATTACTGGGTCGTAAGAACTGATTCTCTCGGCGTTAAACTTTGGGATAAAGGATATGGCGGACTAAGCCAGGATCATCCCACTGCCATCATTGAGACAGCTGACGGCGGATTTATGATTGGCGGATTTTCAAGTTCACTTGCAGGTGGCAACAAGACACAAAGTACCTTTGGTACAAATGACTACTGGATAATAAAAGCCGATGCCAATGGAAATATATTATGGGACAAAGATTTCGGCGGGCTTACTACGGATAACCTCAGGTCATTGCGCCAGACTGCAGACCATGGATACATCCTTGGGGGATTGTCAAATTCAGGAATCAGTGGAAATAAAACCCAGGCATCATATGGTGCTTTTGATTTCTGGTTAGTAAAAACTGATTCACTGGGAAATTTTGAATGGGACAAAGAATATGGAGCATCGCTTAATGAATATATGTGGTCTCTTGGTATTACGCAGGATCAGGGATTTATTTTCGCTGGCATTTCATATTCTGGTATTGGCGGCAATAAAACTACAAACCTTTGGGGTGGAACAGGCACTGATTATTGGGCTGTAAGGACCGATTCAGCCGGAAATATTTTGTGGCAGAGAAACCTTGGAGGAACTGATTTAGAAGATGAATTTGGCAATCTTTCCGTCGGAAACGATGGCGGTTTTGTTTTTGCGGGAACATCATATTCTCCTGTAAGCGGAGATAAATCAGAGGATAATCTCGGCACAGAACAGGGTTGGTTTGTGAAAACAGATTCCATCGGGAATACTGTTGTTGATAAGACAATCACAATAAACAGCCACGACGAAAATGGTTATGCAATACAAACAAGCGAGGGGTGTTATGTTTTCGCTAATTTTAATGGTGCACCGGTTGGTGGTTTAAAGTCGCAGGCTACTCAGGGCGTTTTTGATTACTGGATCGTCAGGTTTTGTGATAGTACAATACTTCCGGTTTCGGCAGTTGCATTTGTAAACCCAATTTGTCCCGGCACCTGTGCCTCTTTTGTAAACCTGTCGCTCAATGCTTCCTCATACCTGTGGAGTTTTCCCGGAGCAACTCCGTCAATCAGTACAGATGTTAGCCCATCAGGAATTTGTTACAATTCTCCTGGTACATATGATGTTACCCTCATTGCAATGAGTTCGATCAGCAATGATACCCTCACCCTGAATAATTTTGTAAATGTTTTTCCGTATCCACCTCCTCAGGGAATTAACCAGGTTGGAGATACCTTGTTTGCAAATCCCGGAGCCGTGAGCTATCAATGGTATTACAACAACAACATAATCCCGGGAGCCACGAACTATTTTTATCTTTCTGTCCTAAACGGCGATTACAACGTTGTTGTAACAGATGTCAATGGGTGTGAAGTGGAAGCTGTAATATACAATGTGGTTGATGTTCCAGCTGTGGATGCGATTACCGAGATCACAATTTACCCCAATCCGGTTTCTGAAAATTTAATAGTTCATGTTGATGACAATGATGTGATCGGTGAGATATCAGTTTTCAATACCCTTGGGGAAAGGAATATACACTCTGTCTTAACAGGCAGGGGAGGCGCAACAATGAATCTGGATGTGAATGCATTGTCACAAGGGATCTATTTGCTGGAAATAATTTCAGCGAGAAAAATAACCAGAACCAAATTTATTAAG
>CAYHHK010000014.1:15261-20264 GCA_964356415.1 uncultured Flavobacteriales bacterium | reverse complement strand
TGGAAATATGATCCTGTGATAAATGAATGGGTGTGGGTGCATGGGCCCGGAACCATTAATTATGCACCCGTATATGGCATGCAGGGTGTTCCTTCTCCTTCTAACAATCCAGGTGGCAGGGGATGGGCGCCTTCATCATGGTGTGATAGCAACAATAACCTCTGGATGTTTGCGGGCTGCGACCAGAATACAGCCGACATGAATAATCTCTGGATGTTCAATACAACTACCAATGAATGGACATGGATGAAAGGAGCTAATTCTTCGGGATCTCCCGGTAGTCCCGGTATCATGGGTGTTCCCAGCGCAACCAATGAGCCATCTGCACGACATGAGTCTACCTGTTCATGGGTGGATAACAGCGGTGACCTCTGGACTTTTGGCGGATACGGAAATGGTCAGACAGATGATCTATGGCGTTACAATATTGCAACCAACATGTGGACGTGGATGAAAGGCGATCCGCTTGCATCCAATTCACCTGTTTATGGCACGATGGGAATTCCTGATCCTGCAAATACTCCCGGAGCAAGAAATTCTTATTCGCGATGGGCCGACAAAAATGGAAACCTCTGGTTATTCGGCGGTGTTTTTTATGCGGCAGGTTCCTATAGTGATGTCTGGAGATATTCCATTGCAACAAATGAATGGACATGGATGAAGGGACCGAATTTTACCGATGATGCCGGTGTTTATGGAACTATGTGTGTTGAAGACAGTCTGAGCAGTCCTCCATCTCACAATGAAAACAGGAGTTGCTGGATGGATTCCTGCGGGAACATGTGGACCTTTGGAGGAGTTACAGCAACCGGAAGTTATCCATCAAAAAATGATCTGTGGAAATTCAGTCCGGTAACGAATAACTGGACGTGGGTGAGTGGTGGTGCCGGTATTAATGATCCCGGAAATTATGGAAGCATCGGAGTGAGTGCGCCCACCAATGTTCCACCTGCAAGAATGGGATCGTTTGCCTGGCAGGATAAAGATGGAAATTTGTGGATGGGATTCGGGCAAACTCCCAATACCAATGGATACAGGAATGATCTGTGGCGTTTTGTTCCCGACCCCGCTTGTGGCGGTTGTTCATTGATCCCTGTTGCACTCTTCACTGCACCAAATCATATCTGCCCCGGTACCTGCACAGGGTTTACAAATCTTTCGCAGTTTGCTACGTCTTATCTTTGGAGTTTTCCGGGAGCAACACCTTCTACGAGCGTAGATGCAAATCCAACAAACATCTGTTACAATACACCGGGAAATTATACCGTGTCACTGATTGCAACGAGCTCCGTGACGAGTGATACGCTTACTTTAAATAATTATATAACAGTTTATCCATATCCGGCACCTCAGGGAATTGCGCAAAGCGGTGATACGCTTTTTGCAAATGCAGGTGCGGTAAGTTACCAGTGGTATCACAATGGAATTGCAGTGCCGGGAGCTACAAATTATTTTTTCATTGCGCCTGAAAGCGGAGATTACAATGTAGTTGCCACCGATCCGAACGGCTGCGAAGTGGAAGCAGCGATCTTTGACGTGGTTGCAGACATCAACCAGGTCCTTTCCAACGAAGAGAATATTGTGCTATATCCAAATCCGGTTTCAGGCATTCTTACAATTCAAAATCTTGATGTGCCAAATGGCACACCATTTAATATTTCGATCTACAATATGCTTGGGGAACAGGTTTATACTATTGTTGATTTTATCCCATCAGAAGGCGAGTTGCCAACTGTGAACTGCCGGCATTTTGCTTCCGGATTCTACTGGCTTGAGATTTCATCAGGGCAAAATATATTCCGCGCTAAATTTATTAAATCAGTATTTCCGTGATCTTGGCAATCTTTGCTATCTCAATGATAAAGAATAGAGTGTTGCTTTTATTGCTGATACTCTCAGCTCATATTTCATTTGCGCAGGTTGCACTCGACAGCATGCTAACTGCCTGCTATCCATTTACCGGAAATGCACAGGACATGAGTGGAAATGATCATCATGGAACCGTTTTTGGTGCAACCTTGACTTCGGATCGTTTTGGAAATGCAAATTCCGCCTATCGTTTTGATGGAATAAACAATTACATTGAGGTGCAGCGGTTCGATTCGCTTGTGCCCGGTGATGAAGTGAGCCTTAGCTTCTGGTGCAGGGTGCGGACAATGGCTTCTCATGCACAGTTTCAGATTCAACCTGATGATCCTGCTGACCGGTTCAATGTTTCAGTACATTATTCTCACAATGGTATTCCTTCTACATTCTGGGACTACGGCAGCATTTATACTACCGGAAGATATGATACGTTGTATATGCCTTTTATCACACAGTGGGAGCATTATGTTTTTATTTCAAGTGCTGCACAGAATTTTATGGCTGAATTCAAGGATGGGGTATTGGTGAAAATGATTCAGCAGCATGATGTCGTTATCAATAAAGTAAAGCCACTATGGATTGGTAAAGGTTCTACGCTTGCATGCCTTGATGGAGAAATTGATGACATACGGTTTTACAACCGTGTACTGAATGATTCTGAAATTGTCACGCTCTATAATTCTCCTAACGACTGCTCAATCGCACCTCCACAGGCAGCATTCCTGACTGCTGATACAACACTTTGCCAGAGTGAATGCATCAGCTTCAATAACTTTTCGGTTAATGCCACTTCTTATCAATGGTTTTTTCCCGGCGCTGTACCTTCTGTAAGTACAGATGCAGATCCCCAAAATATATGCTATAACGCTGCGGGCGATTTTGATGTGACACTTATTGCAACCAATGCAATTGGCAGCGACACCCTTACTTATGCTGATTACATCACTGTGCTTCCATATTCACCGCAGGGAATTCAACAGAGCGGAGATACGTTGATTTCGAATTTGGGATTTCTTTCTTATCAATGGTACTTTAATGGAAGTATCATTCCCGGGGCAACCAATTATTATTATATCGCAACTCAAAATGGTGATTATAATGTAATTTGTATTGATGAATATGGATGTCAGGTGGAAGCAGTTATTTTTAATGTTATGGCAGAAGTTCAGTCACTATTCCTACAAAAGCAGTTGGTAATATTTCCGAATCCCGTGAAGGAAAAACTGGATATCAATAATTTACATGATTGGAAAGAATTTGATGTCTTTATCTATAATTCACTGGGACAGATAATCTATTCTACTATTGACCTTCTCCCGACAAAAAGCGGGATGTTGACTATTGACTGTCGCCATTTTAATACAGGAATGTACTGGCTTGAAATAAATTCTGCAGAAAAAATTTATCGTTCTAAATTCGTCAAAAATTAATTTTTATTTATATAACATGAAAAATAAATTAATCCTGTTTTTTTTACTGTCCGCATTTTCAGCAAACGCTCAAAATGAATTCAACACCTGGTACTTCGGATTCGGAGCAGGCCTCGATTTTAATGGAGGTGCACCTGTAGTCCTCCCCATGGGTGCCATTTCAACCTTTGAAGGTTCAGCAAGCATTTCAGATGCGAATGGTGTTTTGCAGTTTTATACGGACGGTGTAACTGTCTGGAACAGGAATCACCTGGCAATGCCGAATGGAAATTTTAATCTCCTCGGCGGATCATCTTCTACCCAATCTGCTAACATACTTCCTGTCGTAGGTTCCCCCGGACAATATTATATTGTCGCTACTCCCAATTCAGGCCAGAATACCGGATTCCATTATTCTATTGTGGACATGAGTCTTCAGGGCGGATTAGGAGATGTTACTGCACTGAATGTTTTTTTAATGGACTCTGTCGTTGAAGGAAATACAGTTGTACCTCATGCAAACGGAACTGACTATTGGATCGTGTCGCATAAGTTCGGAACAGCGGATTACTATTCTTTTCTGGTAAATGCTTCAGGAGTGCAGGCGCCGGTGATTTCCACCACAGGAAATTTTATCGGTGCAGTAGATGTATATGATGCTATAGGTTACATCAAACCATCTCCCTGCGGAAACAAAATTGTATATGCCAATACCGGCGGAAACTTTTTTGACTATTCTGATTTTAATAGCAGTACCGGTGTCCTATCTAATACAATCACACTTCCATCTTCAGCATCAACTGCAATTGGTTGTTATGGCGTGGAGTTTTCTCCCGACGGCAGCCGCTTATATGGTGGAGTAAATGGTACAGGAGAAATTTTTCAGTTTGACCTTACGCTGGGAACTCCTGCGGCAATTATTGCTTCACAAACACTCATAGGAATTGGTTCAGGAAGTAACCTTGGTGCATTGCAGCTGGGTCCTGACAATAAAATTTATGTTGGCAGGTATACCTTCAATTACCTCGGAGTAATAAACGACCCGAATACACTTGGCGTTGCCTGTAATTTTGTAGACTCAGGACTTGCCCTTGGTGCGGTGAATACCTGCTGGGGACTGCCCGGTCACTATGGCAATATCTGGTGCAACCTCCAGCCGGTTGCCATTTTCAATGCGCCCAACCACATATGCCCTGGAACATGCACAAGTTTCAATAACCTTTCTGTAAATGCCACCAGCTACCTCTGGACTTTTGGTGGAGCCAATCCCTCAACGAGCACTGATGAAGATCCGACAAACATTTGCTACAATTCGCCGGGAACATATTCTGTCTCACTGATTGCGAGCAATGCAGGAGGTAGTGATACGCTGACGCTGAATAATTTTATTACTGTTTATCCGTATCCTGCTCCGCAGGGAATTTCTCAAAGTGGCGATACGCTGTTTGCAAATACTGGAGCCACCGGATATCAGTGGTACCAGGGCGGCATTCAGATCCCCGGTGCTACGGATTATTATTACGTTGCATCAGGGAGCGGTGATTACAATGTGGTTGCCACTGATGCCAATGGATGTGAAGTGGAAGCTGCGATTTTTGACGTGATAGCCGCTATTATGGATGGTGAGGAAAGTCAGCCATTCTCATTTTTTCCAAATCCCGTTACAGACAATTGCGCAGTCACCCTTTCTAAATCCATGTTGAGCTCCGACATTGAAGTTTCTGTTTA
>CAYHHK010000014.1:0-15161 GCA_964356415.1 uncultured Flavobacteriales bacterium | reverse complement strand
TGTTTGAAGTTTCTCCGCGCCCGGATAAAAACAGGATCCGTTTTATCAATTATGCTGTAGCTATCGTTTATCCTGCCAGCATGTTTGGGCTATATACCCAATGGTACACCGGCTATCCGCAATCTTCATTTCATTTTTTTAACGACAACGGGGAGTGGCAGCAGATGGATAAGTTCGCCCACATGTGGGATGCATACAGTGTTAGCAAACCGATCATGCAATTGTATTACTGGTCGGGAATGAGTAAAAAAAAGGCCGCACTTTATGGAACAGGTATCGCTTACCTTTTCCAGACAACAGTGGAAGTCTTTGATGGATTTTCTTCCGAATGGGGATTTTCTCCGGGAGATGTTATTGCGAATACGCTAGGAGCAGGTACCATTCTTTCTCAACAGTTGCTCTGGGATGAACAACGCATTACACTAAAGTATTCCTTTCATGAGACAAAATATGCGCAGTACCGGCCCAATGTACTTGGATCCAATGTGATCGAAGGAATATTAAAAGATTACAACGGATTAACGTGCTGGATGTGTCTCAATCCGTATTCATTCATGCCCAAAACAAGCAGATTCCCTAAATGGTTGAGTCTTGGCCTGGGTTATGGAGCCGAAGGAATGACCGGCGGTTATACCAACCCAACGTCTGTAGACGGCAAACCAATTCCCGCTTTTGACCGTTACAGGCAATATTACCTGTCCATTGACTTTGACCTTGCCAGGATTAAAACCAAGTCTAAATTCCTTGGTGGATTTTTCAAGATCATCAATATTATTCACCTTCCCTCCCCTGCAATAGAATTTAATGAAGGACGTGCAACAAAGTTCAGGGCTTTGTACTTTTGACAACATGAAATTCTTACCCGGAGAAAAAGTCAGGTTCCTGAACGAAGCCATCGAAGGAGTCGTATCCAAACTGTTGAACAATGACAGGGTGGAGGTAACCGATGAATTTGGATTTACTCATACAGCTCCTGCAAAATACCTTGTCCGGATAGAATTCCAGATGGAAGATCGGATCTATTCTTCTAAACCGACTGAAGAGTATAGGAAAGATGCCAAAGATACACGAGTTCCCGCAAGGCCGTTGTCTATTGTTTCTTCTCTGGATGCAGACGAAACTATTTATGCGGCAATTATTTTGCAGAACAGCGATTCGCCGTTAAGTAGCGACATTGAATTGAAACTCGTCAATAACTGCAGCAGTGCAGTTTCATTTACCGTTGCTAGAAAGGATGAAGATGTTCGAATTGGCGTAACAGCAGGCGTCCTAAACCCTAAGAGTGAAGTTGTGATCGGCGTTTTTTCACAGGATGAATTGCATCGCTTTGAGGGTTTTGTTTTTCAGTTCCTCTTCTTTAATGAAGGGATCTTCAAGCCAAGGCCGGCTGCAGAAAAGTCACTCAAGTTCTCTTCTTCTGATTTTGTGGAAGGCGAAAACTGGGATGTGATCAAACACCGTGATCAGAAGACTTTGCTCATGCCATTGCATGTAACGGGTCGTGAAGCTGATGTGGACATGCAAAAACTGATCGACAGGTATGAATCGCAAAAGGAAGAAATTGCAAAACGCAGGGAACCTGTTGAATCAAAGGGAAAGAAAAAGTCTGAGAAGTTTGTGATCCTCAATAAGGAAAAAGTGGTGGACCTTCACATTGAAGAACTGATGAAAGACCATAACGACATGTCAAATTCTCAGATCATTTCTTACCAGCTAAAAAAATTCCAGTATGAAATGGATCAGGCAATCATCAATCATTACTACAAGATCATTTTTATTCACGGCGTAGGGGAGGGCATCCTGAAATCAGCGATCAGGGAGGAATTGAAAAAATATGCCGATATTCAATTTGGTGAAGCGCCATATCAGAAGTTTGGCCACGGAGCAACAGAGGTTATTTTTTCCTGATTGCTGTTGCAGTTCGTCGATTCCTTAAAAAACACATTCTATTTCGCGTTGGAAATATTCTCTGAAATTTGAGGTTTTCCACCTTTGCGGTCTTTGCGCCTTTGCGTGACAACGGCTGTTACAAATAAGGCTGATGAATACCCTATATCCTCTTTGCATCTGACTTTCCTCATTGGGAATAAGTATGTAGAGAACACAATCAATTTCACGTCGCAAATATTCATTGAAATTTGAAGTTTTCGTCTTTGCGGTCTTTGCGCCTTTGCGTGACAATGGCTGTTACAAATAACGGCTGATGAATATCCAACAACCTCTTTTGCTTCGTACTTTAGCCCCCCCCGAAATTACCTATGACAAAATTAAAAGTTGGAATAATAAGAGAAGAAAAGGTTCCTCACGACAAGCGCGTGGCCTTTACGCCCGAACAATGCAGTGATGTCCGGAAAGATTACCCGAATGTGCAGTTGGTCTTCCAGCCAAGTGACTGGCGGGCATTTAAGAATGAAGAATATGAAAAGGCCGGTATTCCTGTTCAGGAAGACGTTACTGATTGCGATATTCTGATTGGCATTAAAGAAGTACCCAAACAACTCCTGATGGAAGGGAAAAAATACATGTTCTTTTCTCATACTATCAAGAAGCAGCCGCATAACAGAGAATTGCTGCAAACTATTCTTAAGAAAAATATAACCCTTATTGATTATGAGTGCCTCGTAGATCCGCAAGGGAACCGTGTCATCGGTTTTGGTCGTTATGCCGGCATCGTAGGTGCATACAATGGCCTGATGGCGTATGGAAAAAAATACAACCTGTATGACCTGCAGCCTGCCAACGAATCACACGACAAGAAGGAAATATTTTCATTCCTTGACAATGCTCATCTTCCCAATGTGAAAATCGTTGTCACCGGCGGAGGCCGCGTTGCAAACGGCGCCTGTGAAACAATGGGTGCCATGAATATCAGAAAGGTAACACCTTATGAATTTCTGAATTATTCTTTTCGTGAAGCGGTGTATGTGCAGTTGCATTCTGAAGATTATTATGTTGCGAAAGATAATTCCCCATTCAGCGCATACGATTTCCATCATCACCCGCAAAACTACCGTTGCAACTTTAGCGACACAGGTTCCTTTGCTTCAATTTGTGATATGTTGATCCATTGTACTTATTGGGATCCGCGGGCTGATATTTTATTCACGAAAAAAAGAATGCGCGATCCCGATTTCAGAATGGGCGTGATCGCCGACGTGACCTGCGACCTCAATGGAAGCATTCCCTCAACAGTTCAGGCATCTACAATTGAAGATAAATTTTATGGCTACGATCCGATGACTGAAAAAGTAGTTGGTGCCTTCGATAAAAATGCGATTACCGTAATGGCTGTAGATAACCTTCCCTGCGAATTACCCCGTGATGCAAGCGATGGCTTCGGCAAACATTTGTTTGAAAGAGTACTTCCTTCTTTATTCGGAGAAGATAAAGACGGATTGATCGACCGTGCATCAATTGTTAAGAATGGGAAACTCTCAGAGCGATTTGAGTATCTGAGAGAATATGTAGGGGAGTAGCTTTTCCGGTTAATAAGGAAATTCTGAGATTCTTTTTTTAATGTGAATCTCCAATGATAACGGTGCGAAAGCCCCTTCAGGTCCCGATAGCTATCGGGATTGGGTGAGCGAGGGTGCAAATCTCTATTCCGATTTAGCAATATTCCGGCTGCTATTTCTGCCAGACATGATACCCGCCAAATTTCCCGGTTAGGTCCGGTTGTTCATCGAATATCCCAAACACCGCACTGCCGCTCCCGCTCATAGATGCGTACAAAGCACCTGCATCATACAACTGCTCCTTAATATGTTTAATTGCAGGGAACTTTTTAAAAACGGTTGATTCAAAATCATTGACCAGAAATTTACTCCATTCATTCACTGGTTGCTGAATAACTTCCCTGATCCCGATTTCCGGTTTCTTCGGAATTGCATTTTTGTAGGCTGTTGAAGTACTCACAGATACATCGGGCTTGACAATTACAATGGAGTAACCTGATAAATTAATTCCAATTTCTTCAAATACATCACCAATGCCATGTGCATAAACTGGTTTGTTGCGAATGAAGAAAGCGCAATCAGCACCGATGAGCGAAGCAAGTTTTTCCATTTCGCTTTCAGGAACGTTCAGACTGAATAGCTTATTCAAAGTCATCAGTGTGAATGCAGCATCTGCAGAACCTCCGCCCAACCCGGCTCCTGCAGGAATGACCTTGTGCAGATACATTTCAATCGGTGGCAAGTCGTATTTCTCTTTTAAAAGTTCGTAAGCTTTTATGCAGGTATTCTTCTTTACCCCACCGGTTATTTTTATTCCACTGGAATGAAACAGAACGTCCCTTTTACGGTTAATTTTTTTTTCTCCCGGAATAATTTCAAGGACATCTTTCCATCCAACAGGATAAAATACGGTTTCAATATTGTGATAGCCGTCATTGCGTTTCTCAACAATGTTTAATCCGAGATTTATTTTTGCGTTCGGGAAGGTGATCATAGTCTGCAGGGCCCACGAAGCTACAGAAATAAATAATTTCGAATATTTAATCTATAGAATTCCTCGTCTCGTCTCGTCTCGCCTTAGGCGAGACGGGGTTGAATTAAAATTTCAGCCACGAATTACACGAATTTACACGAAACTATTTCGCAATGCATATATTAATTGGTGATAATTCGTGTAATTCATGGCAAGATACCTCGTCTCGTCTCGCCTTAGGCGAGACGAGGCGGGGTCATTTCATTATTGAATTTCGAAAGAAGAACAGAAAAGAAATTGAAAATAGCATTAATCAAAGCGTTTATCTGATTAACTGCTTTTTTTGATAATTTCGAATTTCGATATTCTCTATTCTAATCTTATATTGCACACACAAATAACGATTTATGACATTTCTCGATTTTGAAAAACCCATTGCTGAGCTTCTTGAACAGATTGAAAAGGCAAAGCAAATTGCGGAGAAGAGCAAGATTGATATTTCTGCTACCATCCGTGAACTTCATCAGAAGGTTCAGGATACAAGGAAGGATATTTACAGCAAACTTACTCCCTGGCAGCGTGTTCAATTGAGCCGCCACCCTGATCGTCCATATACATTAAGTTATATTCATTCCATTACCGACGGAACCTTTCTTGAGATGTTCGGTGACAGAACTGTAAAAGATGACAAGGCAATTGTCGGAGGCTTTGGCTCTGTTGATGGGAAAACAGTGATGTTTATCGGTCAGCAGAAGGGAAATACTACAAAGCAACGACAGTACAGAAATTTCGGTATGGCAAATCCTGAAGGATACAGAAAGGCGTTGCGACTCATGAAGATGGCTGAGAAATTCGGTAAACCTGTGGTCACGCTTATTGACACTCCCGGTGCCTATCCTGGCCTCGAAGCGGAAGAACGAGGACAAGGTGAAGCAATAGCCCGCAATCTTTTTGAAATGGCAAAGTTACGCGTACCTGTGATCTGTATTATTATAGGCGAAGGTGCATCAGGTGGTGCCCTCGGTATAGGTATCGGCGACCGTGTGCTTATGCTGGAGAATACATGGTACTCTGTGATCTCACCTGAATCTTGTTCTTCAATTCTTTGGAGAAGCTGGGATTATAAAGAAAGAGCTGCGGAAGTTTTAAAACTTACGGCTGATGACATGCTTGCCAATAAACTCATTGACGGAATCATCAAAGAGCCTATCGGAGGTGCTCAAACAGAGCCCGAAGAAATGTTCAAGACTGTCAAAGAGGAGATCCAAAAATATCTTACGCAGCTCTCTGCGCTGGATACAGATGAATTGGTCCGGCAACGGATCGAAAAATTCTGTGCTATGGGTGCCTATGCAGAAATAGATAGCGTTCCGGCAGTAGATTAGAATTTCAGGTTCTAAAATTATTTTTCTACGATGTCGCAAAATTCAAAAGCCCAAACAATAACTTCCGATGAGGAGTTCATGCGCGAAGCAATCAGGCTTTCTTTTGAGACCATGCGTTCCAATGCCGGCGGACCATTCGGTGCTATAGTGGTGAAGGATGGAAAAATTATTGCCCGTGGAGTAAACAGGGTCTTGCAAACCAATGATCCAACTGCACATGCAGAAGTAGTTGCAATTCGGGAGGCATGTAAAACATTAAATGATTTTCAGCTTACTGGATGCACAATTTACACAAGCTGTGAACCTTGTCCCATGTGCCTTGCAGCGATTTACTGGGCCCGACCCGAAAATGTTTTTTTTGGCAATACAAAAAAAGATGCTGCAGATATTGAGTTTGATGACCAGTTTATCTATGATGAAATTGATCTTCCAATAGCGCAGCGAAAGATTGGCATGAAACAATTGCTCCGCGATGAAGCCCATCTTGCTTTCGTTGAATGGAAAAATAAAACAGATAAAATCAAATACTGATAGTTTGTTGAAATAATTAGAATAGTTCTCTGCTGTTTCTTGTTTCTTGTCTATTGTTTATTGCGAGCTATATCTTAGTTTTCTAACTTTTAACTTTTAACTTTTGACTTCTAACTTCCAACCTTCCTTCCCATGAGAAAATCACTCCCCTTTCTTCTCCTTCATTGTGCATTGTGCATTATTAACTCAGCATTCTCACAACCCGGCGAGTGGACATGGATGCATGGAAGCAACGTCTCAAATACCTTTGGAAATTTCGGAGTGCAGGGCGTTTCCTCTCCTTCAAATGTTCCTCCTGCAATGTATGAGACTTGCGAATTCAAAGACATCAACGGAAACTTCTGGCTCTATGGCGGTGTTGGCGGTGGTACACACAATGATCTGTGGAAGTACGATCCGGTTATCAATGAATGGACATGGATGAAAGGAAATAATTCACCCGGTGATCCCGGTGTCTTCGGAACGCTTGGGGTTCCTTCATCCACGAACAGACCTCCTTGTCTGGGTTATGGAACGGCATCTTGGACAGACCTCAATGGTAATTTCTGGCTGCTGGGTGGTTACAGCGCAGGAGACATGAATTGTCTTTGGAAGTATGATGTAGGTACAAATGAATGGACATGGATGCATGGTGCAAACGTTTCTTACCAGGCCGGTATTTATGGAACACAGGGCGTACCCAGTGTGTTGAATACACCCGGTGCAAGACAGGAATCGGCAGGAGCATGGACAGATAATGCCGGTGATCTCTGGCTATTTGGCGGATACACGAATGGCGGTAACCTGAACGACCTCTGGAGATATCACATCGCAACTGATGAATGGACATGGATGAAGGGCTCGCAATTGCCATTGCAGACGGGCATTTATGGCTCACAGGGAATTGAAGATCCTACCAATACTCCGGGCGCAAGACAAGTTTACAGCAGATGGAAAGATGGTGCAGGAAATCTTTGGCTTTTCAGCGGTGGCGACTACCTGAGCAGTACTTTCTTTAATGACATGTGGCGCTATAACCCGCTGACCAATAACTGGACATGGATGAATGGCAGCAATGTTTCAAACTCAACGGGTAACTACGGAATCCAATGTCAGCCGTCTCCTACCAACGTTCCTGAACCAAGGTTTGAAAGCCGTGGAGCATGCACAGATGCCAATGGAAATTTCTGGATGTTCGGTGGTGGTAAGGGAGGCGGTACAATACCACAGGTTTGGAATGATCTCTGGATGTATTGTCCGGCAACTAATCAATGGACATGGATGGACGGGGATACAACATACAATCCAACAGGTAATTGGGGCACAATGGGAGTGACCTCCCCAACGAATAAACCAAACGGACGCAGCGGAAATCTTTTGTGGTCTGATAACAGCGGCCATCTTTATTCATTCGGAGGAAGTACGAACAACTACAACACGCCCTTTCAGGATATCTGGAAATACAATATTGATCCTTCATGTGCCCTCTGCAATACCTTGCCTGTAGCTCTCTTCAGCGCGCCCAATCATATTTGCCCTGGTACGTGTACAGACTTCAATAACATTTCAATCAATGCCACTTCATACCTGTGGTCATTTGCGGGAGCGACACCTTCAACAAGCACAGATGTTGATCCACAAAACATTTGTTATAATACACCGGGTACTTATTCTGTTTCTCTCATTGCCACAAATGCAAATGGCAGTGATACGCTTACGCTGAACAATTTTATTACTGTATATCCTTATCCTGCTCCGCAAGGTATTGCACAAAGCGGTGACACCCTTTTTGCAAATGCAGGAGCAGTGAGCTACCAGTGGTATTTCGGAGGCAATATAATTCCGGGAGCCACAAATTATTTTTATGTGGCCATGCAAAGCGGAGATTACAATGTTGTGGCCACTGACGCTAACAATTGCGAAGTGGAAGCAGCAATATTTGATGTGATTGCAGGTATTTCGCCTCATTCTTTTGACGAGGTTTCAGGGCTGAGGCTGTTTCCCAATCCGGTCGATCAGTTCTTAATGGTTAGTTCGAGGTATGAAGAAGCAATCACTGAGATTTTAATTTTTAACTTACTTGGTGAGTTGGTATATGCTGTTCAACTTCAGACTACATCACCAGGACTATCTGCGCTCACTCTGGAAACCGGCATTGATGTCCATGTGCTGATTTCAGGTTTATATTGGATTGAAGCAACTAGTGGTGATAGGGTTTTTCGCGGTAAGTTTGTGAAGGAGTAGTTTTCTTTTTTGATATGTGTAATTTTATTTTTTACAGATCATGAAATACATTATTCAGATGAAAAAACATCTTGCATTATTTTTTTTATTTTTCATTTCTACATTCGCTTTTAGTCAAGCTCCCGGAGAGTGGACCTGGATGGGTGGGGATTCACTGGTGAATCAGTTACCTGTTTTTGGTACGCAGGGTTTGCCGGCTGCGCTTAACCATCCACCTGGAGTATATGAAGCTTGTGAATGGACAGACTTACAGGGAAACTTTTGGGTATACGGCGGTATGTCTACACCCTTCGGGCAGTCAGGTGATTTATGGAAATACGATCCGCTCATAAATCAATGGGCGTGGATGAATGGCCCTGGAATTCCTGATCAGCTTCCTGTATATGGAATTAAAGGGGTTGCCGCTGCCGGTAATTATCCGGGCGCGCGTGCATGGGGAGTCTGCACATGGACAGATCTCAGCGGAAATCTCTGGATGTATGGGAACTTCAAGAATTCAATGGGTGTCATGGCTGATTTATGGATGTATGATATTTCTTCTAACCAATGGACATGGATGAGCGGTCAAAACGGTTTCAATTTTACAGGCAATTTTGGCACGCAGGGAATTCCTTCTTCTACTAATTCTCCTCCGGGCATTAATGAAACCAGCGTAACATGGGTTGACTCCTTAAATAATCTATGGTTTTTTGGTGGAGCAGATCTTGCGGTTAATCATGACGATGTCTGGAAATATTCTGTCGGCACATATGAGTGGACTTGGATGAAAGGCAGCGGCAATGCAGGAGCCGCACCCGTGTATGGCATTAAAGGTGTTTCGAATCCTGCTAATACTCCCGGCGGAAGGTTGGTATATTCGAGATGGATGGAAAATAACAACAACTTTTGGATATTCGGGGGATGGGATGGTATGACGGAGTACAGGAATGATATGTGGAGGTATACAATATCAACAAATGAATGGACATGGATGGCTGGAACCAATGCAGTGAACGATACAGGAATTACAAACGATTCAATTTGTATTTACTCCGCATTGAATGTTCCTGCAGCAGTGATTGAGAGTAGGGCATGCTGGAAAGATTCAAAAAATAATTTTATTATGCATTCCGGAATAGGAAACAGCGGATTGCTTGATATCATGTGGTCATTTAAAACTACTACTCTTGAATTCGGGATTATTCGTAGTGAAAGTTACAATCCGCATTATGGAGTGAAGGGAGTAGGTGCTCCGGCCAATTCTCCGGGAGGCAGAGGAGGGGCTTGCAGCTTCAAGGACCAGAATGGTTATTTGTGGATGTTCGGCGGAATTAGCAGCCAAGGCTATTCATGTGATATTTGGCGCTTTGTACCTGATACAAATTGCGGACAAAATACTTTTCCCAATGCTTGTTTTTCTCCGGTCGATTCGTCTATTTGCCCCGGTACATGCATAAACTTTAATAATTGTTCTGTTGCAGCTACTACCTATGTTTGGTCTTTTTCGGGAGGGTCTCCATCCACATCAACAGATGAGTTTCCTTCCGGAATTTGCTACAGTACGCCGGGCAACTATGATGTGTCGCTCACCGTAACAAACGCATCCGGAAGCAGTACTTATTCTTGTACAGCATGCATTACTGTTTATCCCAGTCCTCCACCGCAGGGCATTGCCCAGGGTGGTGATACCCTTTTTGCAAATCCGGGAGCTGTCAGCTACCAATGGTATTTCAACGCCAACAGTATTCCCGGCGCTACAAATTATTATTATGTTGCTCCTTCAAGCGGTGATTACAATGTTGTAGCAACTGACGCAAACGGTTGTGAAGTGGAAGCGGTAATCTTCAATGTGATTGCAACTGTTTCTCCCATTTCTTTGAGAGGTGGTCAGGGAGTGAAGCTTTTTCCCAATCCTGTAGATGACGAATTGGAAATTTTAAATTTAGAAAATGGAATAGCATTTGACATTGCAATTTACAATCTGCTTGGTGTAAAGGTTTACCAGACTGCTGATTGCAAATTGCCTGTGATAGACTGTCGGTTTCTTCAGCCGGGATTATATTGGATTGAAATCACAAATGACAGTCGAACCTTTCGTGCAAGTTTTGTGAAGGAGTAATTCTTACCATGGAGGATTAACTGTAACAAAATTTAATTCACTCTATTGGTTTTTGCCTTATTCCTCGCCTTATCTCAAACCTTTGGGCCGCCCCGAAATTTAGGTCGAATGACATCGTTAAGTATTTTATATGGGAGATAATAAAGGATGGATTGGAACGAGATCCCGGATTCTCCCATAATTAACATTCTAATTCTTTCATTCCAATCTCGTTTGGGGGCTTGCAGCAGTGCAGCACCGAAATCTTCACTAAGAAACGAAATTATTAATTGCTGCATTGTTGCAATCTTCCTGTTATGCGCATGTGTTGAACTCAAAGGTAAGTAACGTTTATCTGTGCTTGTAAAGAAATCCTAAAGAGCCCTTGAAAAGCTGTTCAGAATAAATGTCGCCAATATTGTAATTATTAAATGCTGACGGCTCAACTTTAATTTCAACTTTTCTATTCAATTCCTTAGAATCAATCTCAAAGTAATGCCTAATCCTACTACGGCTGTCAATTGCGTTCTTGTACGTAATTTTTCCCTCAAGAACAATTTGCTCTTGATGCCCTAAATATCGGTTTGTCAATCCAATTACACTTTTCATCAATGCAAAGTAGAGCAAAATTAAACCTGGTGATGTGATTATTAAAAGCCAAATTAACTTTAATCTGCTTTTAAGTCTTTTATCAATTCCTCTTAAAATGTTGTAGTATTCTTCTTTGAGTCCAAAAAGTAGCATGTCTGTTGCAATTCCTAGAATAATTATCGGAATAAATAAATATTTAATTACAAAATGATCCAGATCGAATTCATTGTAACTTGTAAACAAGTCAATGAAAATTGGCACGAACAAAATTAGAGTTGTCCGAATCGCAATTCTACCTGCTCGAGTTTGCTGTACTGTCATTCAATATTGCGCATAACGTCTGGCTTTATACTAATCGAGTGAGGAATCCCGGAATTCACTTACGGTTTGACACTATTATTCTTATAAATTTCCAATTCAATATTGCATGCTGCCTTTCATGCAGGTCTATTTACCCTCTTTCCATTCCGGTAAGCGACCGGGAGTGTATGGTGCCTTGTTCTTTTCGAGAACAGCTTCCACTTTTTTAATTTCTCCGTCAATGGAATTCAGCTCAGTGAGCACGCCGGTAAATTGTTTCGAAGCAACAGCATAAGATTGTGTTGCAATTCCTGTTGGAGCTGCGGTCGCATTCCACAATGTAAATTCAATGGTGCCAATGCGGCCATTGATGGAAGGCGGCGTTTCGAATTCGCGTTTCGCAAGACTGCCATCACCATTCATAAGGATGTCAACTGCTGTGATCCGTTTTTCGATCTCTCTGACTTGTTCAGCAAGTCCGGGTAATGCTGCAGGTGCATCAATAATAGCCGGCTTGATATATTTTACCTTGTTTTGGAGTTCTCCTTTGTAGCTGTCGGCTGCACCAGTAGCACGACGCAATTCACTTACTTTTTTACAAAATGCATCCAGCGCCTTTTTATCTGTTGCAGCAAGCGTTGCAGCATTCAGTGACTTGATCGTAAACGGTTGTGCAGATACAAGCTCAGAAATTTTTCCGTCTTCAAACTTGCTCAACGAAACTTTGTAATTCCCCGGCATTGCCAGGTAGCCGTTCTCCAAACCATCATATGGATTTGTAGGATCAGGCGTATTGAAATTTACTGGTCCCGGTCCTGCATAGCGCATGTCCCAAACCATTCTGCTGAGTCCTTTTTTGGCCGGAGCTTTCAATTTTCTGACAACAGCTCCTGCATCATCGGTAATTGTAAAAATAAGATAAGGATCAGGATAGTTATCTTCCAGTCGCATGGCATCTGCTGTAGGATAATCCACAGGTTCTCCTTTTTTAATTTTTTCTTTTTCCATTTCCTGCCTTTTCTCCTTCAAAGTTTTGATGTTATCCTTGAGATAGTACGTGAATACTGAACCTACTTTAGGATTTGGTAACGAGAAGAAACTTTCACCCTGAAATCCTTTACCTAAACCGCCGGTAGCAGTAGTTGATTCGATAAACATCCATGCGTCTTTAATTGGGGAGATGAACGCTTCCTTAGAAAGATCATCTTTCTTCAGATTTCTAAGTGGTGAATAATCATCAAGTATATAATAGCCACGACCAAATGTTGCCAATACTAAATCACTTTCCCTTGTCTGAATTGCAAGGTCGCGAACGGCAATTGTCGGCAATCCGCTTTTAAGCTGAATCCATTTCTGACCGCCATCGATGGTGAAATATACTCCGAACTCTGTTCCTGCAAAAAGCAGATCTTTATTAATATGATCTTCTGCAATGGTGTAAACATTGCCGCGTTCAGGAAGATTATTTTGAATCGGTGCCCATGTCATCCCGCCATCAGTGCTTTTGTAAATATATGGTTTGAAATTTCCATAACGATGATGATTGAATGTGACGTAAAAAACATTTTTATCGTGGTGCGAGGCAATGATCTGATTTACATAGGTACGTTCGGGTACACCTGCAATGTTATCGATCTTTGTCCATGATTTTCCACCGTCCTTTGTCACATGGATCAATCCGTCATCAGTACCAACCATGAGATTGTTCTCATCAAAATAACTTTCGGCGATTGTCACAAGCTGTCCGTAGAAATCTGTTGATTGGTTTTTCGCAACTGCATCCATGCTCCATACTTTTCCCATCACCGGCAGTTTGTTTCTGTCAATCTGCCTTGACAGGTCTCCACTGATGGCTGTCCATGAATTTCCCATGTCATCTGTACGGAATAATTTATTTGCTCCTGCGTACAACCGTGTGTGCTTGTGGCTTGAAATGAGTAGAGGCGCATCCCAGTTCCATCGCAATGCAGGTTCACCTTCTCCTTCTACAGGCCTGATGTCTACAATTTCTCCGCTCTTTTTATCAAAGCGGGAAAGCCCTCCGTACTGATACTGTGGATAAACGATGTCAGGGTTTTCAGGATCAATTTGTGTTTCATAACCATCTCCTCCAAGGGTGAAAAACCAGTCGGCATTGGTTATGCCATTTGCACTGGTAGTTCTTGATGGAACCCCTAAGCTGTTGTTGTCTTGTGTGCCGCCATAAACATTGTAAAACGGAGCAGCATTGTCGACGGCCACTTTGTAGAATTGTGTTACAGGGAGGTTGTCTTTAAATTCCCAGTTCTCACCGAAGTCATATGTTTCATATACGCCGCCATCACATCCAACAAGCAGATGTTGTGTATTTGTATCGTCAATCCACAGCGCATGGTTGTCAACGTGCTTGTATTTCTCTCCGATCTTTGCAAATGACCTTCCGCCATCTTTAGATACCATCACCCAGAAGTCCACATAAAAAACTTTGTCAACATCTTTTGGATCGCAGAAAATTTCCTGGTAATAATTTCCCGATGTTGTATTATCACTCATTTTGTCCCAGCTGGCGCCCCTGTTGGTGGAACGGAACACGCCTCCTTTTTTATCTGCTGCTTCGATGATGGCATAGATGTAATCAGGATTTACTGGAGAAATAGCAAGGCCAATTCTTCCTTTATCAACATTTGGCAATCCTGCGCTGAGCGTGTCCCATGTTGAACCGCCATCCGTGCTTTTGAAGATGTTGGATTCAGGTCCTCCACTAATATAAGTATAAACCTGCCTTCTGCGCTGATGTGAAGTCGCATAAAGTACATCACTGTTTCGGGGATCAATATGGATCTCATTAAAGCCGGTGTTTTCACTCACGTACAATATCTGTTTCCATGTTTTTCCTCCATCATTGGTTTTGTAAATGCCGCGGTCACCGCCCGGATTCCACAACGGACCATAGGCCGCCACATAAACAGTATTTGAATTTTTGGGATCAATGGCGATCATGCCGGTATGTTCCGAGTTTTTCAAACCCATGTTTTTCCATGACTTCCCGCCATCTTCCGATTTGTAAACGCCGTCTCCATATGACACGCTTCGCTGGTTGTTATTTTCGCCTGAACCCACCCATACAACATTTGTATTGGTAGGATCGATCTCCACACAACCGATAGAGTAGGAGCCTTCGCCTTCAAATACCGGATTGTAAGTAATACCGCTATTGGAAGTTTTCCAGACACCGCCCGCAGCCGCTGCCACAAAATATTCATTGTGATTATTGGGGTTCACTGCAAAATCGATCACACGGCCTGAGGTTTTCGCAGTACCGATGCAACGGAAATTCATTCCTCCGAAAGTTTCATTTTTTAATAGATCGCTTTTATCCGGCTCTGCATTTTTCTTTTTTTGTGAAAATGCAGCGGTTGAAAATAGTAAGGCAACTGAGAAAATGGAGAGTGCAATTTTTTTCATGATCGTTTGATTGTGGTGATACTTTTATTAAGGCGCTAAAGGTGAAGCAAATATTTCTAAGTGAAAAAAGAAAATGTTAAAATATTACTTAAGAATTTGTTAAAGAATTACAATATTTGGTTTTAATCTGGGAGATAACGGGTTTGAGACTGAAACGGATTTCCGGAATCTCCCATAAATCA
>CAYHHK010000013.1:46821-49107 GCA_964356415.1 uncultured Flavobacteriales bacterium | reverse complement strand
GACAAAGATTTATCAGGAAGAAACGACCAGAACAAGATCGTTGTATTTCCAAGAGAACAATATAAAAAAGGGGACTACGTCGATGTATTGGTAACGGAATGTTCCAGCGCGACTTTAATAGGCAAAAGCATCCCCAACCCCTCCTAAGGAGGGGCTTTACGCCATATACAATCAGAAAGTTAAATATGATTTTACATTCAAATAAATATTCTGAAATGCCCCGGCTTCTGACTCAGTCTGGGTATTATTCCCCCCTTCGGGGGGTAAGGGGGGCTGTATGACTATTCAGGAAATAAAAGCCCGCTTCGGAATTATCGGCAACTCACCTTTGCTTGAGCATGCCATCAATGTAGCCAAGCAGGTTGCTCCTACAGAAATTTCCGTTTTGATCAGTGGTGAGAGCGGTGTGGGTAAAGAAGTTTTTCCGCAGATCATTCATCAGTTAAGTCCACGCAAGCACGGACCTTTCATTGCGGTTAACTGCGGAGCAATTCCCGAAGGCACTATCGACTCAGAATTATTCGGTCACGAGAAAGGTTCATTCACCGGTGCCCACGAAGCACGAAAAGGATATTTTGAGGTTGTAAATGGCGGCACCATTTTTCTTGACGAAGTCGGAGAACTTCCATATGGAACACAGGTACGTTTGCTTCGTGTGCTGGAAACAGGAGAATTTATACGTGTAGGTTCTTCAAAATCACAAAAGACCAGCGTTCGCGTTGTGGGCGCCACCAATGTTGAATTATTAAAAGCAATTGAAGACGGAAAATTCCGGGAAGATTTATATTATCGTTTGAATACAGTTCCCATCCGCATACCGCCACTTCGTGACCGGAAAGAAGACATTCATTTATTGTTCCGGAAGTTCGCACATGATTTTGCCGAGCGATACCGTGTACCTGCAATCACGTTAAGCGGAGAAGCCCAGAAAATTCTGGTTGACTACCGCTGGCCGGGAAATATCAGACAACTAAAAAATATCACGGAGCAGATGTCAATTCTCGAGAAGCACAGAGACATCAGCGGAGAGACCTTGCTTACCTATCTGCCTCCTGCACCATTCAGCAACCTTCCTGTTTTGTTGAAAGACGAATCCAAGGGCGGGGGAGATTTTAATGAACGTGATCTGCTTTACAAGGTCTTATTCGACATGAAAAAGGACATGAATGACCTGAAGTTTTTAGTGAACGAAGTAATTCATCACTCTGATGACCCGCAATGGAAGGAGCGCAATGCGCATCTGATAAGTAAGATCGGTTCAGAAAATATTTCTTCCTTTCAGACTTCTGATCCGAATGTTACCATACAGCCCCACATGGTGCAGCCTGTTGTAACAGTCACGCCAATCCAGCCCCATGAAAACGTAGAAGAGTCATTATCGCTTGAGGAAAAAGAAAAAGAGTTCATCAAAAAAGCTCTATCGAAATACAAAGGGAAAAGGAAACACGCTGCCAGGGAGTTGGGAATTTCAGAACGCACCCTCTACAGAAAGATGAATGAATATGGAATACACAGCAAATAAAATGAACATCCGCAAATTCACATACTTTCTTTTGCTTTTTACTTCATGCTCAATACTATCTACTTTCTTAACATCTTGCAAGGTGGGCTATTCTTTCTCCGGTGCTTCCATTTCTCCAGAGGTAAAAACGTTTACCGTAAAGTTTTTTTCGAAAACGGCATCGCTTGGACCTGCATCATTAAGTCAGACCTTTACAGAAAAGCTGAAGGACAAATTTATTTCACAAACGAACCTTGCACTGGCAGATAAAAACGGCGACCTTTCTTTCGAAGGCTCCATTACGAATTATACTGTGGCGCCTATTTCAATTCAGACAAATGAAATTGCAGCACAGAACAGGTTAACAATTACGGTCAATGTAAAATTTACCAACATCAAAGATGAAAAGCAAAATTTCGAATCAACTTTTTCGCGTTATGCAGATTTCGAGAGCAGCAAGAATTTAGCAGCTATTGAGGATCAACTGATCACTGAGATCAATGAGCAACTTGTGGACGACATATTTAATAAAGCAGTCATTAACTGGTAATGGAATACAATCAGTTTAAACAACTTCTTGCGTTGAAAGGAATCCGGGAAAAGGAAACGGTTTCACTGTTGGGTGATTTCATTGAGAAGTTCCCTTATTGCCAGACTTCCCGTTTACTCTATGCTAAGGCATTGCATGATCAAAATAATGTCCATTATGATCAGCATTTAAAACTTGCTGCTGCCTATGCTCCCAATCGCGAAGTGCTGCGTGAACTCATCGATATGAAGACGGA
>CAYHHK010000013.1:25707-46721 GCA_964356415.1 uncultured Flavobacteriales bacterium | reverse complement strand
TTCTGCCGATGCAATTGTGAGAGTCGTTCAACAAGAGGTCATTGTTCCGACAGAAATAAAAGTTGAGCAGATAGCATCTTCGAAAGCTGATCCGGAGGAGACCGTTTATCAGGAGGATATCCTTGCCGAGAAAAAACTGGAAGAGGAACTGTTGCATCCGGCTCCGGAAAAATCGGCAGAAGAAAAAGTGATCATTGCCCAGGCTGGCAAGGACATGGACATCCTGGACAGGATGGAACTTGAGCATGCAATGGAAGAAAGCATCCTGGGCTCGCTGGAAAAACTACCGGTTATTGCCCCAGGCCCACCACAGAAACAAAAAGAAGAAACAGGTCAACACAATGGTCCGGAAAGAGTAAAGTCGCCGGAAAGCCTCTTAAAAGAACCAGCCGCAAAAACACCGGGTACTCCCCGCTCCTTCACTGAATGGTTAAAAGCTACAAATACAGGTTCAAAAGGAGGATTTGAAGAAGTGAGGGCCCCAAAACACAATGCTGAAAATATTGAACGGTCTTTCCCCTCAAACGATGATGAAGAGGAAAGCCTGCTCAGTGATGATGAACTCATTGAAAAGTTCCTTTTGGAAGACCCGAAGATTGTTCCTTCCAGGGCAGAATTCTATTCACCTGTATCACAGGCAAAAAAGAGCGTAATGGACCATGATGACGTGGTTTCAGAGACTTTGGCGCAGATTTACAGCAAACAGGGAAATTTTGCAAAAGCCCGGTGGTGCTATGAAAAATTGATTTTGCTCCATCCCGAAAAAAGTGCTTTCTTTGCCGCCCTTTTGAAAGAAATTCCGGAAGGGAGTGATGAAGGCAATAAGTGATGAAGTGATTAAGTATAATCCCTGATATCATTTTTTCTTAATCACTTAGTCACCTAATCACTTAATCACCTAAAAAAAAATGTACACGGTAATTACAATCCTCATCATCATTGTCTGCGTTCTTCTAGCACTTGTAGTCATGGTTCAAAATGCAAAAGGAGGCGGGCTGGCTTCAGGATTTGCAAGTTCAGGTCAAATCATGGGCGTTCAGAAAACGACTGATTTCATTGAAAAACTCACATGGGGACTGGCATTGTCTCTTGTTATTCTTTGTCTGGCAGCAAGTTTTGCGCTCCCAAATAAGGAAGAGCGCAACATAGGAAGTTCAATGCAGGAACAGATCGATAATGCAGGTACCGCTCCGGTACAAAAGGCTCCTGCACAGCAGCCGGCCCAACCTCAACCTGTAACCCCGCAAGGCAAATAAAATGTAAAAAAATTGTCAGCATGTCACAAGAAACTGTGACATCTTTTTTTCTGATCTGCACTTTTTGTCAGGAAAAGGTTTCTTAAACGGAATGGCACAATTCTCGACTAGCGGCGGCATCAGGATGGTATGACAAGGCATTCCATACATCTTTCAGTATTAATAAGAATTTATCACAATCAATATAATTGTCTAACTCAATAACTATCTAAAAAATGGCAAAATTTAATTTAAAACCTCTTGCAGACCGCGTAATCATTGAAGCAGCGGCCGCTGAAGAAAAAACAGCCAGTGGAATCATCATTCCCGACACGGCTAAAGAAAAACCCCAAAAAGGCAAAGTGATCGCTATCGGCACCGGCAAAAAAGACGAGCCGATGACGGTAAAAGTCGGTGACACTGTTTTGTATGGCAAGTATGCCGGTACTGAAATCCAGGTAGAAGGCAAGGAGTATCTCATTATGAGGGAGAACGACATCTTCGCAGTAATTTAAGTGGTACGAATAGCGAAAGCTTACGAATTTACAAATTTGCGAATTCGTTATTCGTAGAATCGTATCGATTCGTTATTCGTATAATGGAAAATTCGGAAGCTTTCGTTATTCGCACAACAAAATATCTAACAAACAATTTAAAATTCAAAACTTAAAAAAAATGGCAAAGGAAATCACATTTGACCTCGCTGCACGTGATGCACTAAAGAGGGGCGTTGACGCTTTGGCGAACGCAGTAAAAGTTACGCTTGGACCTAAGGGCCGCAACGTAATCATTGATAAAAAATTCGGCTCCCCGATTATCACCAAAGACGGTGTTACGGTGGCGAAAGAAATTGAACTGAAGAATCCGATTGAGAACATGGGTGCGCAGATGGCTAAAGAAGTTGCTTCCAAAACTGCTGACGTAGCAGGTGACGGAACAACAACAGCTACCGTTCTTGCCCAGGCCATCGTTACTGCAGGTTTGAAGAACGTAGCCGCAGGTGCAAATCCAATGGATTTGAAACGTGGTATCGACAAAGCTGTTGACAGCGTTGTTGAATCACTTCGCAAGCAAAGCAAAAAAGTTGGTGACGATAACAAGAAGATCGAACAAGTAGCTTCTGTTTCTGCCAACAACGATCCTGAAATCGGAAAGTTGATTGCTCAGGCAATGGAAAAGGTAAAGAAAGAAGGCGTAATCACAGTTGAAGAAGCAAAAGGTACTGAGACTACTGTTGAGATAGTTGAAGGTATGCAATTCGACCGCGGGTACATTTCTCCTTACTTCGTTACCAATGCAGACAAGATGCAGGTAGTGATGGAGAATCCGCATATCCTGATCTATGACAAGAAGATCAGCAGTATGAAAGAATTATTGCCTTTGCTTGAGAAACAAGTACAGACAGGAAATCCGATGCTCATCATCGCTGAAGAAGTGGATGGAGAAGCGCTTGCAACTTTGGTTGTAAATAAAATCCGTGGTTCGTTGAAAGTGGCTGCTGTAAAAGCACCGGGCTTTGGCGATCGCAGGAAAGAAATGTTACAAGACATTGCAACGCTTACCGGCGGAACAATGATCAGCGAAGAGCGTGGTTTCAAATTAGAGAATGCTGACCTTACTTATCTTGGAAAAGCTGAGAAGATCACAATTGACAAGGACAACACTACAATCGTTGGCGGATCAGGAAAAAAATCTGAGATCGTTGCGCGTGTGAACCAGATCAAGACACAAATTGAAAACACAACTTCTGACTACGACAAAGAAAAATTGCAAGAGCGTCTGGCTAAATTAGCAGGCGGTGTTGCTGTTCTCTATGTTGGCGCTGCCACAGAAGTGGAAATGAAAGAAAAGAAAGACCGTGTGGATGATGCATTACACGCTACCCGTGCTGCCGTTGAAGAAGGCATCGTACCGGGCGGTGGTGTTGCTTACATCCGTGCGATCAATGCACTCGATAAGATGACAGGCGCGAATGATGACGAGACTACAGGCATTGCCATCATCAAACGTGCGCTTGAAGAGCCGCTTCGCCAGATCGTTGCGAATGCAGGTATTGAAGGTTCTATCGTTGTACAAAAAGTACGCGAAGGAAAAGACGACTTCGGTTACAATGCCCGTACTGACAAGTATGAGAATTTGTATGCTGCCGGAGTTATTGATCCTACCAAGGTAACACGTGTTGCACTGGAAAATGCTGCTTCGATTGCCGGTATGTTACTCACTACAGAGTGTGTACTTGCAGACATCAAAGAAAAAGAATCCCCTATGCAAGGCGGCGGCGGAATGCCGGGCGGAATGGGCGGAATGGATTATTAAGAAGTCCTGAGTACAAAGTATTAAGTACAAAGACAAAACCCTTCCTGATTCAGTTCAGGAGGGGTTTTTTGTTGGGCATTGCATTAACTTCCCAATTTGGTAACTTTTGTTTATCTTTGAAAACAGTATGCGAGTGATTGCACTAAAAACTTTACGGGAATTCTATATGAAACACCCCGACTCGGAACAACCACTAAAGGCATGGTACAAAGAAGCAGAACAAGCACAATGGAAATCCCCGCATGAAATAAAAAAGATGTATTCAAGTGCAAGTATTATCAGAGACAACAGGATTGTGTTTAATATCAAAGGAAATAATTACAGACTAGTAGTGAAGTTCAATTATAAATACGGTTGGGCGTGGATACGATTTATTGGCACACATGCACAATATGATAAAATCAATGCTGAAAAAATCTGAATCAAATGAATACTTTCAAAGCAATTAAAACAGAAAAGGACTACAACGCTGCACTGAGCAGGATGGAAAATATTTTTGATGCTAAACCCGGGAGCAAAGAAGGGGATGAAGGAGAAGTACTCATGATTCTCATCTCTGATTATGAGCGTATGCATTACCCGGTAGAGGCACCCACACCTTTGGAAGCCATCAAATTTCGAATGGAGCAACTCAATCTTTTGCAAAAAGACCTTGCTCCATATCTTGGCAGCGCAACGCGCGTTTCAGAAGTATTGAATGGAAAGCGCCAGCTCACACTTAATATGATTGCTGCCTTACATAGCGGTCTGGGTATTCCGCTGGCTTCTCTTTTACAGACAAAAGGTAAGGGAAAGAAATCATCCTTAAATTCGCTCTACCCACAACAAACAAAAATTTCGGTTGTTCGAGAGGTGAAAATCAAGTACCGCAGAAAAAAATGAGGATATCATTAATTATCGAGAATTGATGCTCCCGATAGCCACGCGTGAATGACGCCCGTCCGACCGATTCATCCGGGCGGGCAGTCGGGCAGGTATCGGGAGCGTGGCTGCAATTTTTCTTCTATCTTTGAATTACAAATCCTCAGGATGAAAAAAAATTTGCTCTCACAACGAAGGCTGGTTCACCACCGTAGCATGGCGAAGGTGGTTAGCGTAGTTGTACTCTGCCTTTTTATTTTCTGCTCACATTTTTCATTTTCACAAAATCCATTGGTGAAGATGTGGGATAAGAGGTTTGGGGGAGATAAAACAGATTACCTTACATGCTTTCAACAAACTTCAGATGGAGGATATGTCCTTGGTGGATATTCTAAGTCCGGAACTGGCGGAGATAAAACTGAATCAAATTGGGACACAACAGGAAATACAACAGATTACTGGATTGTAAAAGTTGATCCCATGGGAAATAAACAATGGGATAAAAGATTGGGAGGAACACAAAATGATCTACTTAATTCAGTACTGCAAACTAACGATGGAGGATATATATTAGGAGGATATTCTATCTCTGCAATTACAGGAGATAAAACTCAGACAGTATGGGGGAATTGGGATTACTGGGTTGTAAAAATAGATTCGATCGGTAATAAACTATGGGATAAAGATTTTGGAGGAACGAGTCCTGATCAACTTTATACGCTTCTTGAAACTTCTGACGGAAGCATACTTCTTGGGGGTTATTCTTTGTCTCACCTAAGTGGAAACAAAACTCAACCAAACTGGAATTCTACAGGGAACTACGCAGATTACTGGATTATAAAAATTAGTTCTTTGGGCGTTGAGCAATGGCAAAAAGATTATGGCGGTGATGATAACGATTACTTTTGGTGCATGCAGCAAACTAAAGATGGCGGCTATATTTTGGGAGGATGGTCGTGGTCAGGAATTAGTGGAGATAAAACACAAGCAAATTGGGGTGGTCTTGGTGACTATTGGATAATAAAAATAGATTCACTAGGTAATAAGCAATGGGACAAAGATTTTGGTGGATCCGATGAGGATCGGCTTTACTCTATTCAACAAACTACAGATGGAGGATATATTCTCGGTGGATCTTCTTACTCAAACATTAGCGGAAATAAGACGCAAGCATCTTGGGGAAATTACGACTACTGGATTATTAAAACAGATTCAATAGGTAATAAAGAATGGGATAAAGATTTTGGTGGGTCAGCTTGGGATGAACCCTTTTCCACACAGGAAACTTTAGATAAAGGATATATTATAGGAGGGTGGTCTCAATCAGGAATCGGAGGAGACAAAACTGAAAATAATCTTGGATCAGGCCAAACATGGATTGTGAAAACAGATTCGCTAGGCAATAAGCAATGGGATAAAACTTTATTTGCTCCTGGTCTGAATGTTTCTGGTTTACCTATTCTCGTAGGGCAAGAATGTTACGCAATAGCAAACTACAATGATGGCGGAATTGGGGGATACAAGTCAGAACCTTCACGTGGAGGAAATGACTACTGGCTCATAAAATTCTGCGACAGCACACTCACCACAAACATTGCTACGCCAGAAAAAGTAATTGAGCAGTTACTGATCTCTCCAAACCCAACAGAAGGCAAGTTGGCAATAGGCAATAGGCACAATGCAATAAATACAATTGAGATTTATAATGTGCTTGGAGAGAAGAAGTATGAAGCGGCAGTCAGCAGCAACAATCAGCAGATAATTATTAATATTGAATCATTCCTTCCCGGAATTTATTTTGTAAAAGCCATTGCCAACGAAAAAGTTTTGTTTGGAAAAGTAGTGAAGGAGTAAAAACATCAACGAATACGAATCGTTACGAATTTACGAATGCGGATTTCTCCATGGCTCTCCGTGCTCTGTGGTTAAATTTATGTAGTGTGTCAGGTGAACTAATTTTAAATCCTTCACACAACACCTGCCAACAACTCACGCATACATTAGCCGACCGCGCGGTTTTGGTATCGGGCGCTTTAATTCTTTAGCAGTATCAATCCACTCCTTAATTACTTGCTCAGCATTTGCAAGCGCTTCCTGATACGATTTGCCATCAGACATGCAGCCGGGCAATTCAGGTACTTCGGCAATAAATGATTTATCATCACTGCTCCAGTAAATAATGATTTCGTATTTGCTCATAAATATTATTTGATTAATCGGTTAGTGAGTAAAAGATTGCGAACTTGTTTTACCTGATACGGCTTTGCCTTCGATCCTTTAGGTTGCAGGTTGATTATTTCTTCTACCCCTTTTTTAGAATAAATATGATGACCTCCCTTTGTCCTTTTTTCAAAACCAAGTTGCTCAAGTAAACTGCACAGTTCAGCAAATGTTACATTCTGATCAGAGGCAGCGCTGAGAATCTTCATCAGCAACTTTTCATACTTACTCATAATATTACAAAGGTAGAAGATTTTTTATCTATTCAATCATGGCTCTACTCCACCATCAAATTACACCCTCTCAAATCACTAAAATCCGTCCTGCCCAAAACTTCAAAAGAACCATTAGCGTGTTTTCTTCCTACATCCTGCGTGGTGATGAATGAACAAGAATAAATATTCGCCAGGTCGATTACAGAGATCACGCCTGCCTCGCCCTCCCCTGCTTCGCTGAACAGATCATGCTGCTGGTGAATGATGATTTTCATCCACGGAGGTGTTTTAAAAATCCCATCTCCTCCTGAATATGCCTGTGACAATAGTTCCGTCATTCCATATTCAGAGTGAATATGCGAAACACCAAAGCCTCCTTTCAATTGCTCATGCACATCTGCACGGATCATTTCTTCACGCTTGCCTTTCATGCCACCGGTTTCCATTACAATGAGCTCGGGAAAATCGAGCGGATAACTTTCTGCAAAGTGGAGCAAGGCATACGTAACACCAAGCAATAATGTCTTTTGTTTTTTTTCCTTCAGACTTATTAAAACTTCTGAAAGTTGATGATGATTATGCAGATAGAACCCACTTTGAGGATGACCTGAATCTTTAATCAATGCATCCATCATATATACCAACGACGAACCTTCCCTTTCCAGGTAAGAAGGAAGCAATGCCAGTACACAAAAATCTTTCACCGGACCGTAGAACAATTCAAACCCTTTGCGAAAACTTTTCTCGTAAACTGAAATGTCCTCAACAAAATGTTTGCTCACTTCCTGTCCTGAAGTGCCTGAACTGTCAAAGGTCTTTGTCTTTATTCCCGGCTCCTGACTCTTGATATTGATTTCATGGGACTTAAAAAACTCAACCGGCAGAAAAGGAATTTGAGAAGTTGAAGCAACCAACCCCGGTTTGCATTTCAGCAACTCGAGGTATTTTTTGTAAACTGGATTGTGAAGCGCCTGGAATTGAAATAATTCCAATACCATGAATTCAAATTCTTTTTCAGAATTTATTGAAAATATTGTTCCTGTGTTTATCATCTGAATTCCCGCTGCGAATATAAGATCCAATGTTCAATATCCACGGTTTATGGAATCACTTGAGATTACCCAATTCCTCAACGCGCCTTTCGCCCCATTTCGGGAAGTTTACATTTGGCAAAATAATTAATAACTTTTATAACTTATGTCAAGATTTCTTGCTAAGAACTAAACAGGTCGCTCCTATGGAGCTCTAATTCGATGCTTGTATTGTATCTACAAACAGGTCGTCCTTACAGGACTCTCCTTAGCTAATGACATAATACTTCGCTGCGAAACTATTATTTCTGCCTTGGTTTTTTGCTAATTGCCTCCCGATAGCTATCGGGATGCTTATTGCCTATTGATTTTTTTTCTCTACACTTGAATCCAAATATGGAAATCAAAAAGCTATCCATCATCATCCCTGTATTCAATGAGGATACCACGGTGTATGAAATCCTTAAGGCAGTATCAAATACAAAGCTCATTTACGGAATAGAAAAGGAAATCATCGTAGTAAATGATTGCTCTGTTGATGAAAGTGAAAGCAAAATTCTGAGTTTTATTGCAGATTTCCCTGCTGAAAAAATAAAATATATCAGGCATGAAGTAAATCACGGTAAAGGCGCTGCCGTACGAAATGGTTTTGAAAATGTATCCGGCGACTTTGTCATCATTCAGGATGCCGACCTGGAACTTGATCCCAATGACATGAATTCACTGCTGCACGAAGCTATCATCAACAATGCAGCAGTAGTTTATGGCTCGCGCTTTTTGCAGAAAGGGAAAGCAGACTCACAATTACAACAGCATTATTTTGCAAATGTTTTTCTGACAAGACTTTCCAACCTGTTTTCCGGACTTCAAATTACAGATATGGCAACCTGTTATAAACTCATCAGAAGCGATTTGCTAAAACAATTCACCATTTGTGAAAACCGCTTTGGGCTGGAACCTGAGATTACAGCGAAACTTGCCAGGATAAAAGGCATCAAAATTATTGAAGCACCCATCACCTATCGAGCACGAACAAAAAGCGAAGGAAAAAAAATCGGATGGAAAGACGGATTCAGATATATCTATTGTATTGTCCGCTACAATCTTTTTAAGTGATCATTTCATATCAAACCTGCGGGATGCTGACGCCAGTTCAACTCCCTTCCAGATAAGTTTTGTTGTTACGTTTATGGCTCCGGAACCCCCTATGGCCGGACAAGAGACTGTTTGATTATAATTTGACCTTAGGTCAACGTCAAGCGGAATGTCAGACTCAATTCTATTGCCGGATCGCTCACAAATTGTTTTCAGATAACAGGATTCAACGGGCATGGAAGAAAGTGACTTACCAGATGAATTGGTCAGTGCAAGAGAAAAAAATAACCTGTCAATGAAAACTCCCGGCTTTTCACTATTGAAAACAAGATTAATTTTTCCAAGGAATATGTCCGGTGTAGCGATGGAATCAACTGAATTCAAAGGGAAATAGTTTTCCTTCCTAAAACCAAAAAAAGGCAACACATCTTCATTGTCCCTGATCTCCCATCTTCTGATGATCGCTTTGTTTTCTGTTAGCCGAACACCGGGATCGATGGCATTGAATTCTTCATTGGGAATAAGTGACACGGTTGAGTCGGGAGTATTCATGGAAGACAATAAAATGCTTTCGATCGGACAAGACCAGTTGAGGAACCAGCGCTCCCGTTCTGCATTCTCTATATTCACGATGCATTTTCCATGATTGATTTCATGCGCTGTTCTGATCAGCCCTTCTATTTGCTGAACCCTCAATGACAAATAATTTCCATTGTTGCGTATTTCAGAGATCCGAAAACCGGCAATAATAATACATCCGGCAAGCAATAAATTTTTCCATTCGCTTTTAACTTCCTGGTATACTTCAAAACAAAAAGCAAGAGCAATAATGGAAACAAGCGGATAATAGAGTGATTCGTTGTAGCGGGAATAGTCACGCGCAAAATTTGTCGCATTCACCAGGATCACAACCCCGGCAATCATCCCCACGAAAAAAGCAAAATGAAGTATTTTTTTCCTGCCAATTAAAAATGTGATTGTAAGAATTGACAATAACAATAAATCAAAATAATAATCCCTGAATAAGCTCCATAGGTCACTGAGGTAAACCTTATTCCAAAGATTCTCATACAGATGATTCTGATGGGTATCAGTCATGAAATTGATCTTGCCCCCTTCATATTCACTGAATGTTTGCGTCTTAAAAATAATGGCGGCAATGAATACCAAAAGCAGCAGCAAGTGGGGGTTTTTCCTGAATCCGCTCTTCAGGATATCATATCCGATCACAAAAAAGAAAATGACAAAATTCTCCGGGTGACTTGTAAGAATGAATATTTCAAGAATGATCATCCAAAACCAACGCCATCGAGTCAGTTTGTTTTCATCAAGTAAGATTTTAAAAATAATAAGCAGTGCTGCCCCGTAGCATATCTCTAGCATCGGAGAAAAATAAAGCCACGTTTGTCCGATCACATTGAGAAGAATGACTGCCAGTGCTGCACTTTCATTCCTGAACTTATAAAATGCCACAAGAAATACTGCATAATAAAACAACACATGTCCAAGTGACCATGCAACAAGGATCAATTTAAGTGAAGCCCCGAGGTAAAAGAAAATCAATGGCACTATCTCCGAAATAGCAAGTACAATTCGCTGGTGCGGGGTTACAAAAAAACCGGAATCAATGGTGTTGAAAATATAATAGGATGAATCGGCATACAATCGCTCTTTAAAAAACTGATACGCCATCACGAACATGAAAATAAAATATCCGTGAAAGAGGATTTCCTTCCATCTGCTGATCTTGTTCGTTGAGAGATGATTCATTTTGCGCAAGTATACGAAGAAGAGACATGTGATATTAGATATGAGATGTGAGATATGATCCCGATAGCTATCGGGAGTGAGATGTGACTAATCACTTGTAATAAAGATCAATTTACATGCACAAAATCACTCAATCACTTCGTCACTTAATCACCTCATCACTCCTAATTACTTCCCGGGCCACATAATTGAACTACAAATCGTACCTTTACTCCGAATGGAAAAAGAGAAAAATATCATTATGGTTTACGCTGAAAGCACCCCCAATCCGGCGGCCATGAAATTTGTTGTAAATCAATATTTACTGGAGGAAGGCAGTGTTGAATACCTTACCGTTGAAAGTGCCAAAAACTGTCCTTTGGCTGTAGAACTTTTTAAATTTGATGGAGTGGTTTCTGTTTTTATTACCTCAAACTTTGTAACAGTCAATAAGAAGAAGGAGTTTGATTGGTTCGAATTGATGCCCATTTTTCGTGAGTTTATCAAAGGGTATCTGCAGGCCGGTGAAAAAGTATTTACCGGTGAACAGGAACAAAAAGCTGATCACGCAATCGAAAGGACAAAAACATCGTCTGCCGTTGAAACAAAAATCATTGAAGCACTGGAGGAATATGTTAAACCTGCAGTGGAACAGGATGGCGGCGCAATTCATTTCAAATCTTTCGAAGAAGGAAAAGTAACCCTCATCATGAAAGGCAGTTGCAGTGGATGTCCGTCATCAAGCGTCACATTGAAAGGTGGAATTGAAAGGCTGCTTTTACAACTTGTTCCGGAGGTGAAAGAAGTTGTTGCTGAACAAGAATAGCTCACCGAAGTACGAATAAGTCATACGAACATACGAATTTTAGTATCTCCTTTTTCGTTCCCAATACATGCCCGACTACCCGCCAGGATGAATCGGTCGGATGGGCATCATTCATACGGGGCTATCAGGATCGATGAGATAATTATTCGAATCTCAAAGAATCCTCTAACCAACTCGACAACAATGGGCTTATTCGTAATTTGTATTTTCGTAACTCCTTTTCGTACTTCGGTGAGGTCATTGATTATTCAGATTCCCAGTAATTTTTTTATCGGATCGCCGCCTTCAAATAGCATATTCACAGGCTCTTCCAGCATCTGCTTTACCTTCACCAAAAAGCCCACCGATTCCCTTCCGTCAATGATCCTGTGATCATAGCTCAATGCAACATACATGATCGGGCGAATTTCTACTTTACCATTAACGGCAACAGGTCGCTCAACAATATTGTGCATTCCAAGTATCGCTGATTGTGGGGGATTGATGATAGGAGTTGAAAGCATGGAACCAAACACGCCACCATTGGTGATGGTAAATGTTCCACCTGTCATTTCTTCAATGGAAATTTTTCCTTCGCGCGCTCTGGTTCCCAATTCCAAAACCTGCTTTTCCAATCCGGCAAGCGCTAGTGATTCTGCATTTCTTATTACAGGAACCATTAGTCCCTTCGGTGCGCTCACGGCAATACCGATGTCACAATAATCGTGATACACAATTTCATCACCATCTATTTGCGCATTTACTGCAGGAAAATTTTTCATGGCTTCACAGACAGCTTTCGTAAAAAAGGACATAAAGCCCAGATTGACGCCGTGAGTTTCTTGGAATTTATCCTTGTATTGCTTCCTGATATTCATGATGGCACTCATGTCCACCTCGTTGAATGTGGTAAGCATGGCCGTTTCCTGTTTTACTGCAACCAGTCTTTGCGCCACTTTTTTGCGCAGCATGCTCATTTTTTCCCTGCGCACATTTCTTTCACCTGCCATTGGATTTCCTCCCTTACCCTTTGGGGAAGGGTTGGGGATGGGGCTGTCCAGCACATCCCCTTTCGTTATCCTTCCGCCTTTTCCTGAAGGCACAATCTGCTCTCCTGAAATATTTTTTTCCCGCATTAATTTCCCGGCTGCCGGGCCTGGAATCCTATCTGAATATACTTGGGGTTCAATTGCGGCAGCCACAGGCTTCTCACTAACGGTTGCGGGCTTCGCAGTTTTGGCTGTCGACTGTTGATTGTTGTCTATTGACTGGGGCCTTTTCGCCGATTCATCAATCGAACATACCACGCTTCCAACAGGCACCATCTCCCCTTCCTTTACAAGGATTTTCAAAATTCCGGAAGCTTCTGCAGGAAGCGTTAATGTGGCTTTGTCGGAGTCTATTTCACAGACCTCTTCATCCTTTTCCACGTAATCTCCATCCTTCTTTATCCAGCGCGCGATCTGTACTTCGGTGATGCTTTCGCCCGGGCTGGGCACCTTCATTTCTATTGCCATGAGAAAATTGTTTTTGCAAAGTTACTAAGTACTTTTGAAGGACAACTTTCCTGATGATTTTCTAACTTGCACCAAAAATCACAACATGCTACAACGAGTCTCTATCATTTTATTAGTCGCTTTCATGTTTTCATGTGCGACAACAAAGCAAACGATCTTATCAGACAATGACCTGAAGGCCAACCTAAAAAAACACATTTCTACACTGGCTTCCGATGAATACATGGGCCGCGAAACCGGCACAAAAGGCGAAGAAATGGCCATGAATTACATCATTTCACAATTCAAGGAGGAAGGCCTGAAGCCAAAAGGGGAGAAAAAATTCATTCAGGAATTTCCATTTTCTGAAGGCGCAACTTTTGGACCCGGTACACAACTATATGTGAATGATAAATCCTTTAAGCTGAATGAAGATTTTTATCCTTTGCAGCATTCCGGAAGCGCGGTGGTTACGGGTTATACTGTAAAAGCCGGCTATGGTATTTATGCGCCAAAACTGAATCAAGACGATTATGCGAATAAGCTGAACCTTGCAAAAAAGATATTTGTTCTTGAAGCCTCAACACCAGATGGCAATGATCCGCATGGAAAATATGGCGATTATGATCTAAAGCAACGTGTCGAAGTTGCAAAGTCAAAGGGTGCTTCTGCAGTGATCTTTATCAACTCCGATACCACCATGGAAAATCCGAAAGCTGATTTCATGCACAAATATTCTTCGTCAACTATTCCTGTAATATTTGCAAAAGGTGAAGCCGCAAGGATGCTGAAGAATGACATAATCCTTAACTGTACTGTAGGTGCTGAAATAAATAAGATTGAAAAAACGGGGCACAATATTATCGGCTTTATAGACAATAAAGCGACGAATACAATTGTGATCGGTGCGCATTATGACCATCTTGGAATGGGCAGCGAAGGATCCTTATACAGAGGCGAGCAGGCCATTCACAATGGCGCCGATGACAATGCAAGCGGTACTGCAGCGCTCATCGAATTAGCCAGAATGCTTAGTGGAAAGGATCAGAAAAACAATTACCTCATGATGGCATTCAGCGGTGAAGAGAAAGGGTTGCTTGGCTCCAATTATTTTATCAAGCACCCGACTGTAGATCTGCATAAAGTCAATTACATGATCAACATGGATATGCTAGGTCGTTTAAAACCGGATGAACCCGTATTGCTTATCAATGGAACAGGCACATCCTCTGCATGGCACACAGTGATTGATACTGCAGGCATGATGGGGCTCAGGATTAAAGTAACAGAAAGCGGTGTCGGGCCTTCAGACCAGACCTCATTCTACCTGGACAGCATTCCTGCCATTCATTTTTTCAGCGGAACGCATAATGATTACCATAAGCCAAGTGATGATGAGCCCCTTATCAATTATGACGGCGAAGTAAAAATTGTGCGCATCATCAAATCCGTTGTAGACAAACTAAATGACAAAGGAAAAATTAATTACATCAAAACAAAAGATGACAGCAATGAAGATGCCCCAAGGTTTAAAGTTACACTTGGTGTTGTTCCGGATTATGCTTTTGAAGGAGAAGGGATGCGTATTGACGGCGTGAGTGATGGACGGCCTGCAGCCAAAGCAGGTTTGTTGAAAGGGGACATTGTACTTCAGATTGGTGAGAACAAGATTACCGACATGATGACATACATGAAGGCCCTGGGGAAATTTACGAAAGGAGAAACAACGAAAGTGAAAGTAAAACGGGGAACAGAAATAATAGAGAATGACATTACTTTCTAGCTGCTACTGAATCAACAAGCGATTTATAGAGCCCGTTGTTTACCTCAAGGCCGCGCGCAATCATTGTATCGGCCTGAACCAATGCCTCTTTGTACTTTCCCTGTTCCTTATAAAGCAGGACAAGGTTATTGTTGTAAATCTGGTCTTTGGGTTTAAACTCCAGAAACTTCAAAATACTATTCTCCGCTGCGGTAAGATCTTTTTGTGAAACACAAACCTGTGCCAGGTCTGCATAGGTATCAGAGAACTTCGGATTAACCTGCACTTCCCTTTCCAGGAGATAACGTGCCGAATCCCATCTTTCAGCAGGCATGTAAATCAGTCTTGCAAGGAACAGCCTCGTATATCTTTCATTGCTGTCAAGTTCGTAAGCCTTTTTAAAATAAGGAATGGCTTCAGCAGGTTTATACAATTTGGGGTTTTCAGCCATCTTTATTCCCAACATTTTATTTGCATATGCATTTTCAGGAGAGGCCGCAACGGCATGGTTCCAAAAACTGAATGTGTCCTGAAAATCGGGCATATAGAGATGTATATCTACAATACAACCAATAAATACAGCAACCACAACTGTTTGCAGTGTACCTGTTTTAATTTCCCTGGTGAACAAAATCGTTTCGCGCAGGAGCAAAAGGATTCCGATCATTGGAAGGTACAATCGGTGTTCGAACAATTGGTCATTGATGTCCTTCGGAACAAAAAAGATGGGTAAGAGGAAAAGGACGAACCAGCCTGAAGCAATAAGTACATTTTTAAAATTGCGTTCCTTGTTTTGAAATACTAAAATGGCAACAATGATGATGGCTGCAACTCCCCACAGGATATTCGTGCCTTCTATGGTAGGGAAGACATTCAGGTTTAAAGGCAGAATGCACTTGCCGAAATACTGCACAAGTCCGGCAGCGCGGTGAAGCAGCAGGGAAATCATTTCTGAATTGATGAGTGCCGGGGTATTTTCAGGGAGCACATTCTTACGTGCGAAAAACCAAACGATCCACGACAATAAAGTAAGCGGAATGACGAGCGAAAATTTCTTAACAAAATCACGCAGATGTCCGGTATACCATAGCAAGAGGAATCCGCCCAAAGGAAGAAACGCCCCGCTCTCTTTTGTAAAAAGTGCAAGCAACAGGTAAAGCGTATTCAATAAAATATCCTTCTTGTTACCGCTTTCTGCAATGCGAATCAATGATAGAAAATACAAGAGTGCAAACGTGGTAAGGAGCAAATCATTGATGCCGGGGATCCAGGCAACGGCCATGGTGAATGCGGGATGTATACAGAAGAATGCAGTCAGCCAGAAGCTGTGTTTTTTATTCCCCGTAAGTTTATCGAGGAGCTTTCGCAGCAATAGCACATTCAATACATGAAATACGACGCTCCCGAGATGATAAATGGCAATTGATTTCGCTGAAGTTAATGGAAAAAGCAAAATGAAATAAACCAGCAGCATCGGACGGTAATAAATATCCTGTTCATTGAAACACCCTTGTAGAAATGCTTTCGGTATGTTGCTGAAGTGGCTGATGAAATCATGCTTGTCGTTGATGAAAACGGTGTCGTCAAGCTGCGTGAGGTCGAGGTTTAAAACCGGCAGATAGCAGATGAGTGCCAGTAAAATTAAAAACCAGTTTACATACCGGTAGAGATCAGTCGGAGATTTTGCGAGTTGCCTGGTTTTTTTTACGGGTTTTGCCATGGGAGGCAAATATAGTGGTTGATTGCACTAATAATGAATCTTCTAAAGGTCTCGTTTTGGGGTGAGATAAAGTTTTCATCCCTTTTTTTAAAAGATAAGCGAAAAAACCAACGGCTTACGAATCGGATCGATAAGATTAAAATTTGAATCTAATTTCAAAGGGCCACCTTTACAAGGTAAGAAAGCAAATGGAAATAAAAAGTACTTTCCTGAAATTCAATAATAGGTTTGGAATTATTGTTTAATAAATTTCCTTATTGTAAGGCCTGATTTAGTTTGTATTTGTAAAAAGTACATACCTGGAGTGATGGCAGGAATCAAAATATCATTTATTGGTTGTTCTATTTCAAGTTGCAGGACTCCAAGTACATTAAAGATTCTTAAAAGGCCAATAGGTTGTATTGAATTAACACGAAAATAACTGGTTACCGGGTTTGGGGAAATAGAAACTATTTCCTCCTCAACATCGAGCACAATATTGCTAGTAAGAATATTGCCCCCACTATCAAGTTTGAGGCAGTAGATACTTTCATATGACCCCTGGTTAGTAGAATCGATCGATCCTGTCATTAATATAGAATTATCGCTGGTGTGATTCAATTTTATCCCTCCGATTAGTCCCCAGGGTAAAATCATGTATTGAACGTCTAAACAATAATTCCAAACCTCGCTGCCTTGTGAATTTATCTTAACAAATCCGATATAAGGAACTCCATAATTGTTCATGCAAATTGAATCCCCTGCAATAATAATATCAGAATTCGGTAAGTAAGCAAGGGATGTGATAAGTGGATAAGTAATGTCGGTTCTCTTCCAGGATAGGTAACCCAATGAGTCTGTTAGAAAATAAAAACTCTTAATGGTTTGAAGCGTATTCGTATCAATTTTTGCAACAACTCCTATAAATGATTTTTCTCCAACACGGACGAAATGTTTGATAGCATTTGAGCACTGACAACTTGAATCAGGAAAAACAAATGCACTTAATGAATCGCCAACAGAATTCGTGTTTAAAATTGTAGATTGAAAATTATAAATGCCAAAAACAGCAAATGTCTGATCATTATTTTCAATTATCTGAATCAATGAATTCTGATAGTGGATAGATCCTGAAGCAATAGTTGAATCAACAGGGAAATAGAATTTCGTCCATACGGAATCACCTTCACTATCAAATTTTGAAAGACAACTGCCATAAGGAGGAATGTCACCACAAGTAATAAATCCACTATCGGTAGTAGCAATTAAATCATTTATATAAGCAATATACCCGTTCCCGCCAAATGTCTTTGTCCATAAAATGCTACCGGCTGTATCTGTTTTAATAAAGAAAGCGACACTAAAATCGTATGGATAAAAACAGATAAGATCACCCTCTCCATACAATAAATAACTTCCGTCTTTCAATTCCACCAACCCCAATATTGCTACATCTGGTCCGCTACAAGGAACGGGGAGATGTTTTTTCCATATAATATTTCCCTCATCGGATATTTTTGTAAGGGCAGTTGTAACTGGAGAAAGTCCATTATTTTTGTGAAATGAAGCGCATACATAGTTCTCATCGGATGTTTGGATAATTTCAACTCCGTGATTATGAACATGTGGCAATGAATCAATATCGAAGGCGATTTCAAAACCATTTTGAGCAAATGAAAATTTGCAGAAGAGAGATATAAATAAGAATAAAGTTCTTGGCACTTGAAAATAAATTCTTAGTAAAATATTCTATTGACTGTTTCTTATCATCAATCAACAATTGTAAATTTTTGTGTGACACCTTCGCCTAAATTATTTATTAATTTCAAAAGATAAATCCCGGAACTGAAACCTGAAAAACAAAAATCAGAATGTCCCTGATTTAGGTTAATGATTTTATTTTCAATTTCAGCACCCATAGAATTGATAAAGGTGACACTAACATTGTTTTCAAAAATATTACCTTTCAGAATTCTTAAATTAATTGTACTTGATGAGGGATTTGGAAAAATTAAAAAATCATCTTTATAATCATTGGAATTACTTTGGCCTTGTGCTAATTTTAAAAAACCCTCGTCTCTCATCATGGTATAAGTAAACCACATAAATCCGTTATAAGTATTATCATTATTGTTCTGGTCAAATGTTCCGGCGGAAAATGATGTTCCGCATTGAGAGCAAGAATAGTTAGAAGTCGATTGTGATGTCAGCCAAGCATATTCTTCATCATAAAATTGTTCATTACTACCATAAATGGTTGTATTATAAGTCCCACTGCTCGGGCATGGATCTACAATGCTAACATTAGAAACACTTAAGCGCAGCCCCAGAAACTCGTTACAATCAGGAATCGGGTCACCTGACGTGCAATAAACTTCACCTATCCCTGGAAACTCAGCCGAAAAAAGCGGCCAAATTACTGTGCCAGTATTGTTCGAACTATTGCCTAAAAAATAAATATTATTGCAATGCCAGTCAAAAAGTGCAGTTTTAAACTTAAAATAATCAACCAATAAAACACGATCTAAATATGGGTCAATATCATCTGCTTGAGTTTGTCCATCTGGAGGGCAATAGGAGTTATTGGTATTCCATAATGGGCAATGACAGTTGCTACCATTATCAACTATTCTTAGTTCGGACTCAACCCTGATTCCTCCGCTCGTAAAACAATTTTGCAAAGCAGCAGCTTGAATTATCTCTAAATAATTCGAATATGCTTTAGCATAAGTCTCTGTAAGTTCGTTTGCATCATAATCAGGGTCACTCCAATATTCTTTTTCAATGCTTATCCAATCAATTTTGCCAATATGCCCCCCCGGATTATAAGTTCTCTCCAGAAAGTCGCATGTGTCTAAATCCGTAAGGCCTTCATTGTAATATCTCACATTAAAACAGCTTCGGATCATCAATGCTTTGTTCTTTGCAGTACTAGTATCAGCGGGATCAAGGTCAGAAAGCATTGGATTCATATCAGAGTTAAGTTGATTTGCAAAACTACTTCCTAAGCATGGATAGGATGGCTGCGCAACATTTCCATAATCATAGAGATTTGTCTTAGACGCATCTTGCTTTGATGAAATCACAATGCCAACTTGCAAACCTGGTACGTTCTGCTTTAAATAGTCAATCAAATCGGATAATAAACCTTGAAGATCAGGATCAATTAAAACTGGAGTTGAATAATGCGGACCAATATT
Source organism: uncultured Flavobacteriales bacterium (assembly GCA_964356415.1). GTDB lineage: Bacteria > Bacteroidota > Bacteroidia > AKYH767-A > 2013-40CM-41-45 > JAPLDB01. The sequence goes on along the minus strand of CAYHHK010000013.1, from coordinate 27,037 downwards.
ATCAATTCTAAAAAGAGCAATATAAGTTATACTCCATGTTTGAATATCAGCTAATAAATTATCTTTGAGTATTGTGCTATTATTTCCATTTGGGTCCATATCATAGATTATATCGTCAGCACAATCGACATACATTCCTCTTTCGAAACCATTCGGAGGAGGCGCGGATTGGGAAAAAGATTTATTAATAAAAGCATTGAATAAACAAATTATTGTAACGAGCAGGGCAAAATTTTTCATTGTCTATTTAGTTTTATGATTAATTTATTTTTTGATTATTTTAACTCTCAATTTCATAACTCATGAATGGTCAGTGGCTAAAATGGAGATTAATATATTCGATTAAGATAACTTTTAAATCAACAAAATATTTTTTCTATTAATAATACAAAGTAATAAACATTTTTTCTTGAAATCAAGAAGAATTAATTACCAAAAATTTTGCATTGATGTTACTAAAACTTCGACAATGTGTTTATCAAATCATTGTTTTTAATAAATAACACAAGATTGGAATTTGAAAATGAATGTTGATAAATTATTTATTCTCCTCAAGAACTAATCTCTAACCCAAAATTTCATCGAAAACTGAGGTTCAGTTGGAAAAACAGGTAGAAAAGTACCATCAGAATTTTTATGGAAAATTTCTCAATCCATCTTTTTATGCTAAAATAATGTTTAAATTAATGACACATATCTATAAAACCGATACCTACGTGTAACCTTCCCCGATCAATACACTAAAGAAAAGATAAGTAATTGCCTTTGCCGATTTTTTGAAAAAAGTAAAGATGACTATTCCTCTTCTTCAAAATTACACCCTACTCTCTAATCGATATCCGGCCGCTCTTGCAACCCCCGATGAAACTGAGGCGTCAGTGCTATAGCTCCGACCTAAGGGAAAAACTCTCGCCTAAGGCGAGACTTGGAATGAGGGCGGGGGGTGGTGATGAGGGTTGGCCCGGTTCGCTTCAAAGGCCAGACTATTTTTACGAGTACTTAGCATCGGGGGACTACTTTCCTGCAAAACTGCGGGACAGGCAGTACCTGCAGTGACTTCCAATAATCAGACCTCCTTCTTCACATACTTCTTAAAAATGAAATACACCGGCACACCAATGAGTATGATGATAAGCCCGTTGATGCTTTGAGTGCTTTGATAGATGAGCATATTGACGGCAACGGCAGTTGCAAGGACGATGTAAAGGGCAGGGATTATGGGATAACCGAAAGCCTTGTAAGGGCGCGGCATGTCGGGCTTGCGGACTCGAAGTACAAAAAGTCCGGAGATGGTGAGGATGTAAAAGATCATCACGGCAAACATGATGTA
>CAYHHK010000013.1:0-25607 GCA_964356415.1 uncultured Flavobacteriales bacterium | reverse complement strand
GTAAATTTCGCAAATGCCACCCCGACAGCAGCAATTGTTCCGGTTTGTATCACGCTGAAAAGTGTCCAGCCATACAGGAATCCGAACATCGGTCCGAATGCTTCGCGGATGTAAACGTATTGTCCTCCGGCACGCGGCATGGATGCAGCCAGCTCTCCGTAGCTGAGTGCGCCGAAAACGGTGATGATGAGCGTAACCCCCCAGGCCAGCAGCAGCATACCGGGAGTTTGCACCTGGCGGGCGATATCGGCACTCACAATAAATATCCCGGAACCGATCATGGAACCCATGATGATGGTGGTGGAATCGAGGAGGGAGAGTTTCTTTTTGTCGTCTGTTTCCATAATAAGAAAGTAGGCAATAGGCAGTTGGCAGTAGGCAAGAATAGCCAAGAACAAACTGCAAATTGATTTATTGCAAGGAAGGAAATTTTATACTTTCACCGGCATGACGAGAGCAGAATTGTTTGAACAGATCAAAAAGAAGCATTCCTACCTGTGTGTGGGACTGGATACTGATATTACCAAGATTCCGAAGCACCTGTTGAAATCAAAAGATCCTGTTTTTGAATTCAACAAGCAGGTCATTGATGCTACGCATGAATATTGTGTTGCATACAAACCCAACCTGGCTTTTTATGAGTCACTTGGTCCTAAAGGTTTGGAGAGTCTTGAAAAAACGGTGAAATATATTCCTAAGGAGTGTTTCACCATTGCGGACGCAAAGCGTGGCGACATTGGCAATACCTCTTCAATGTATGCTAAAACTTTTTTTGAATACTATGGTTTCGATTCGGTAACCGTAGCGCCTTACATGGGCAAGGATTCAGTAACTCCTTTTCTTGAATTCAAAAACAAATGGGTGATCCTGCTTGCGCTTACATCAAATGAAGGGTCGCGCGATTTCCAAATGCTCGTACACAGCCGGCAATCCAACATGGACAGTCAGGAGCCGAAAACGGCGAGCCGTTTATTTGAAGAAGTACTTGCCAAGTCACAAGGCTGGGGAACAAAGGAGAATATGATGTATGTGGTTGGGGCAACGCATCCGGGAATGTTTACAGAGATTAGGAAGATCGTACCTGATCATTTTCTTCTTGTTCCTGGCGTTGGTGCCCAGGGAGGCAGTCTTGAAGAGGTTTCAAAAGCAGGAATGAATTCGCAGTGCGGGTTGCTTGTGAATTCATCGCGGCAAATTATTTATGCTTCCTCCGGGGCAGATTTCTCTGAAGCAGCAGGTAAAGAGGCCCAAAAATCACAGCTAGAAATGAAAAAATATTTAGGCGGCTAAAATCATTTCTGAAGGAAATATTACTTCTGAAAAAATAATCCTGCTTTTATCGGATGTTTTCCATTTAAGCTTGCCCGAGATTTGCCGATGTGTCCTGATGAAAAGCAGGTTCACACCAGCAAATGAACGAAGCATTCCTCCACCATCTCTGGAAATTCAGACTCTTCAATAAATATCAGCTCGCAACAGTTGACGGAGAAGAAATTGAAATTCTGAAAACAGGGCAGCACAATACAGATGCAGGCCCGGATTTTTTCAATGCGCAGGTCCGTATCGGCGGAACAACGTGGGCCGGTAACGTAGAGATACACATCAAATCCTCTGACTGGAAAAGACACCAACACATCAGGGATGCGGCTTACAATAATGTAGTACTTCACGTAGTATTCGAGCACGATGAGGATGTATTCACCAAAGAGAGGAACAAACTTCCAACACTGGAACTTAAAGGCCGATTCAATCCTGAAATTTTTAGCAACTATGAAAAGCTTGTTGAAGGCAATCGGCGCATTCCCTGCGAAAATCACATAGGAAAGGTGGATAAGATCACCATATCCTCATGGCTGGAACGCATGCTGGTAGAACGGCTGGAGCGTAAAACCATGGTGATCGCCGAATCCCTGAAACAAAATAAAAACAACTGGGAAGAAACCTTCTACCACCTGCTGGCCAGGAATTTTGGGTTCAATACAAACGCCCTACCATTTGAAATGCTTGCGAAATCATTACCACTTAATATATTGGCAAAGCATAAAAACAACCTCCACCAAACTGAGTCACTGCTGTTTGGTCAGGCCGGCTTACTGGAGAAAAAGCATAAGGCGACTTACCCCAATGCACTCAGAAATGAATATGAGTTTCTCAGGGCGAAATATTCGCTTATGCCACTTCACCCTTCCCAATGGAAATTTCTGCGACTCCGGCCTTCCAACTTCCCGACGCTGCGAATAGCACAGTTTGCAATGTTGATGCACAATACATCCGGCCTGGTTTCAAAAATCCTGGAAGCTGAAAATCTAAAAGACCTCGAGTCACTATTTAATATTCAGGTTTCACCATTCTGGAAATCGCATTACACTTTTGCCAAATCGTCCGTTCAAATGGAAAAACCTCTTGGAACGAATGCAAGACAGATAATACTTGTTAATTCCGCAGTGCCGGTGATATTCGCCTATGGAAAATATTACCATGATGAAGCAATTCAGAGCATCGCTATGAAATTTCTGGAGGAATTGCCACCTGAAAAGAATGCAATCATCTCCATGTGGGCCGATTTGGGCATAACCTCTGCAAATGCCGGCCGTACACAGTCTTTGATACATTTGAAAAATGAGTATTGTGATCGGAAAAAGTGTTTATTTTGCAGTGTCGGAAACAGGATCGTGAGTTCAGCAACATGAATATGATTGATTCAATAAAAAATTATTTTGAAAGACAGGCATTTGGTGTCTGTACCGCAATCGGAGAACGACTTCAAATGCGTTCATCAGTGATCAGGCTGTTTTTTATTTATACTTCCTTTCTAACCATTGGCTCACCCATCATCATCTATATGATCCTGGCTTTCTGGATCAAGATGAAAAGTTATGTAAAGGGCAGAAGGACAAGTGTGTGGGATTTATAGAATCAGAAAGCTGCTGCTTTTTTTATTTCAATTAATCTCCCGCACTGCTGATAAAAAATTCCTGAAATATCAGCACGATTATCTGAGTTATTGTTTCTACTTTTCCATCGGAAATGAAACCGATTAAAACCTTCAAAACAAACTTTCATTATTTTAAAAAGATCTACATCGCTGCCGGCCTTGTTATTTTCGTAATGCTGTCTGGGGTTTTGGGATACATGTGGCTGCAAAATTACTCATTGCTTGACGCCATATTTATGACGGTGATCACAGTAGCTACTGTCGGCTACAGGGAAGTGCAGGAACTTGATTCAACGGGAAAAATATTTACTTCATTGCTGATCGTTTTCAGCATCGGCACATTTGCTTATGCCATATCGGTCATTACGAGGTATGTCCTTGAGGGAGAATTTCAATTGTATTTTAAACATTATCGCGTGAATAAAGAAATCCAGAAACTCCAGAACCATGTCATCATCTGCGGCTACGGCCGTAACGGAAGGCAGGCATGTGATCAGTTGCGTTCACAGAACGAACCATTCGTTGCCATTGAAATGAGGCATGAGAACATTGAACAGATGCGTGACGACGGTACCATTCTTTTCGTGGAAGGTGATGCTACGCATGATGAGATCCTTATCGAAGCAGGAATTGAAAGAGCGAAAGCGCTGATCAGTGCTCTCCCAAATGACGCTGCAAATGTTTTTGTTGTACTCACTGCCCGCGGGTTAAATCCCGGAATGAAGATCATCAGCCGTGCATCTGATGAATCTTCAGAGATGAAGTTAAAACGAGCCGGCGCCGACAATGTTATCATGCCCGATAAAATCGGTGGTACACATATGGCAAGTCTTGTTGTGAAGCCTGATGTTCTGGAATTCCTCGATTACATTACCGAAAGGGTCAATATCAAACTGGAAGAGATATTATTCAGCAATCTTCCTGATAACATGAAAAACAAAAGCATCCGTGACCTCGAAGTACGCAATAAAACAGGCGCGAACATCATCGGCATTAAAACACTCAGCGGAGATTACATGATCAACCCTACTCCTGATACTATAATGGAACCCGGCGCAAAATTATTTGTATTGGGAACTGCAGAGCAAGTACAAAAATTCAAAGAAATCATCCTGGTAAAATGATCCTGCAGAGTTGCATATGCAAAAAATGAAAACCATTCTTATCACCGGAAGTAACGGGCTTACAGGGCAAAAGATCATCTACGCTTTACGTGGTAGAAAGAATGTGCATTGCATTGCAACCTCAAAAGGTGCAAACAGAACAAAAGCAAAAGACGGATATATTTATGAATCGCTTGACATCACAAGTCAGGAGGAAATCACAGCGCTTTTTGAAAAGTATAAACCTGATGTACTGATCAATACGGCTGCCATGACCAATGTTGATGCATGCGAAGTGCAGAAGGAAGAGTGCCTGAAGATGAATGTCAGCGCTGTTGAATACCTTATCAATGCCTGCAAAAAACACAGTACACATTTCATTCACCTTTCAACCGATTTTGTCTTTGACGGAAAAAAAGGAAGCGCTTACTCAGAAACAGATAAGACCAATCCTGAAAGTTTTTATTCGCAATCGAAGTATGATGGTGAGCTGCTATTGCAAAAAAGCGATCTGAAGTGGGCCATCCTCCGCACCATCATTATTTATGGTGTAGTAGATGATAACCAGCGTTCGAACCTTGTCCTCTGGACAAAAAATACGCTGGAGAAAAAACAATCCATCAAGGTCATTACCGACCAGTTCCGTGCACCGACACTCGCTGAAGACCTTGCTGATGCCTGTGTTCAGACAGCAATGAAAGGTGCAACGGGTATTTATCATGTATCTGGCGAGGAAACAAAGAGTATTCTTGAATGGGTGAATATCACTGCTGATTTTTTTCAGCTTGACAAATCGGGGATCATTCCTGTTACCACTGCTTCGCTGAATCAGCCTGCCAAACGGCCACCCGTAACAGGGTTCGTCATTGACAAGGCAAAACGCGACCTTGATTTTCGTCCGCATACTTTCATGGAAGGGCTGCAAATAGTGAAAGAGCAACTCGCTAACCTGAAGTGAACTCATTTTTTCAGATCAGGGCGTCATGGCAAATAAGAAGAAACATGGTGGTTTCAGGATTAGCTGGAAAGATTATTTCTCTTTCAACAACAGGGTCCGGCGCGGGCTGATCGTACTTTTCGGCCTGATAACAGCTGAAATTATTGCCCTGGTTTACCTGCATTATATTCCCTCCTCCTCAGGCGCAATTGATATTCAACAATTCAAAAAAGAAATTGACGCCTTCTATGCTTCCGGCTCTTCATCGCATGATTCAGCGACAACGAATGGTGATACAAAGTTCACTTCCGGATCTGATTTTTCTACTGAAAGGCATGCCGGAAGACCAAAACTGAAAACTGCTGAGTTATTCGATTTTAATCCGAATAAGCTTCCGGAAGCTGAATGGAAAAGGCTTGGGTTTTCTGACAAACAAATTCGCAGCATCTTTAATTATGAAGCAAAGGGAGGAAAATTCAGAACAAAAGGAGATGTAAAAAAAATGTATGCCATCAGTAAGGGGGAATTCAGCCGGATTGAGCCGTACATCAACCTTCCGGATACTGTACAGAAAAAAGAGATTTATGGAACTGTTCGTGAGCCCAAAAACCTCATAATAGATATTGGCACTGCTGACCATGCGGAACTTCAGAAGTTGCCCATGGTTGGAGAATACCTGGCAGAAAAAATAAGTAGTTACCGAGAAAAACTAGGAGGATTTAATGATGTGGGACAAGTGAAAGAGGTAAGGGGTATGCGGGATTCAACACTGATGGTGATTCTTCCTTATCTTGTACTCAAAGACAGTAACAACTTGAGAAGAATCAACCTGAATACAGCTGATTATAATGAGTTCAACCGCCATCCATATATAGACAATGCACTTTCAGGGCTGATTGTCAGCTATAGAAAACAGCATGGGGAATTCCTTCAAGTCGAAGATTTACGTAAAGTTGCTTTGGTAGATGCTGAACTTTACCGTAAAATTGCGCCTTATTTAAAAGTAGAATAGCCACCATTGCATGAACCTGGAATCAAGAGTAAAAGCAATAATTCGCGACGTCCCCGACTTTCCCAAGCCGGGAATTTTGTTTAAGGACATTACACCTGTATTGTCTGATGCCGCCTTGTGCAAGGATGTGCTTGATGGATTGGCTGCGCAGTTTGGCTCTATGAAAATCGACGGTATAGTCGGAATTGAAAGCAGAGGATTTTTATTCGGCATGCTGCTGGCACAAAAATTACAGGTGCCATTTCTTCCTGTGCGTAAGAAAGGAAAGCTTCCCTTTAAAACATATTCTTATGAATACAATCTGGAATATGGAAGTGCGGTGATGGAAATGCATACAGATTCTATCGCAAAAGGCAGTACTGTTATCATCCATGATGATTTACTTGCAACAGGCGGAACTGCTGCTGCTGCTGCGGAATTGGTAAAAATGCAGGGCGGAACAGTGGCAGCATTTTCATTTCTGATCAACCTAAGTTTCCTGAACGGAAAAGAAAGACTCACTCCCCATTCAGGCAATATTCTTTCAATCGTAAATTATTAAATACCAAAAAAGAAATATGAATTTCGCACAAACAGAAAATCAAAAATTAATTGCAGAAAGTATCCGCAAGTTTGGCGACCAGCACATCCGTCCAAAAATGATGGAGTGGGATGAAGCACAGATCTTCCCTGTTGATCTTTTCAAGAAACTCGGAGAACATGGATTTATGGGTGTGCTTGTACCGACTGAATACGGCGGCAGTGGCCTTGGCTATTTCGAATATGTTACTGTGATCAGTGAGATTGCCAGAATATGCGGATCGATTGGACTAAGTGTAGCTGCACACAATTCATTATGCACTGGACACATCATGCAATTCGGAAACGAAGAGCAGAAAAAGAAATATTTGCCAAAACTCGCTACTGCTGAATGGATCGGCGCATGGGGTTTGACTGAAGCAAATACAGGCAGTGATGCAATGCGGATGCAGACAGTAGCAAAAGAAGACGGCGACTATTATATCATCAATGGTTCAAAAAACTGGATCACACATGGCATCAGTGGCGATGTTGCAGTCGTTCTGGCACGCACCGGTGAACCGCTGGATTCACACGGCATTACTACTTTTGTAATTGAAAAAGGAACAAAAGGTTTTTCAGGCGGAAAGAAAGAAAACAAACTTGGCATGCGTGCAAGTGAAACCGCCGAACTTGTCTTTCAGGATTGCAGGGTGCATAAAAGCCAGGTGCTTGGAAAAGTTGGGGATGGATTTATACAAGCCATGAAAGTACTCGATGGCGGACGCATATCAATTGCATCTCTTGCACTCGGTATTGCAAAAGGCGCTTATGATGCTTCGCTCAAATACTCAAAAGAGCGCCAGCAGTTCGGGCAGCCGATCTCAAGTTTCCAGGGAATATCTTTTAAGCTGGCCGATATGGCAACACAAATTGAAGCAGCAGAGTTGCTCACACTTCAGGCAGCTGCATTGAAAAACAATGGTGAGAAATGCACGAAGGAAAGTGCATTCGCAAAATATTATGCTTCAGAAATTTCTGTAAAGGTGAGCACTGAAGCTGTTCAGATCTTTGGCGGATACGGATACACCAAAGATTTTCCTGTAGAGAAATTTTACCGTGATTCAAAACTTTGTACCATTGGAGAGGGCACGTCAGAGATCCAAAAAATGGTGATCGCAAGAGAGATACTTAAATAGCATCAAAAGCAAATGCATTAAAAAACCCGTCTCACATTGTGGACGGGTTTTCTTATTTCGAATAATTTCAGTTAATTACTTCTTGAAGCTTTTCGTTCTGTTCTTCGATCCGAAACCTACCGGGCTTCCTACGCGCACCATTGCGCAACGGAAACCGATGTCGTCTGTAGACTGGGTTTCGTCAAGGAAACGCCTTGTGCCAGGACTCATCCAGTATGCACGGTCTTTCCATGAACCACCTTTGTAAACACGAGCATGGTCATTGATCAGACTTGACAATGAATACTGATATTGTATTTCAGCTTCATCACCGTCGATGTAAGAGATATTGTCAGCACGGTTGTAGTTTCTGCGTGGGGATGCTTCTTCTTCTGTTACATTTCTGTTGGTAATTCTTCCCAAAGAATCTTTTTCTGCAATTGATCCTTCTTCATCGCGCGTTTGCGTCTGGTAGACGTTACCACGGAATGCGTTGAAGTCTCCGTTATCTTCCATTGAAAGAGGACGGTATACATCCATCACCCACTCATTTACATTTCCGGCCATGCAATACAAACCAAAATCATTAGGCCAGTAAGAAACAACCGGAGCCGGGCGGTCAGCGGCATCATTCAGATATCCTGCAGTTCCCATCATATCACCTCGCCCGCGTTTGTAGTTGGCAAGCATTTGTCCCTTGTAACGCTCTTCCTTATTACGGATTATGTGACCTGACCATGGATATAATTTACGATCAGTTACACGCTCATAAATTGTATTTCCGATTTGCGCGAGTGCTGCATATTCCCATTCAGCCTCTGTTGGGAGGCGGTAACGCGGTAATAGAATTCCATCTTCCATACGCACCTTACGCGTTCCATTGCTTCCTGAATTTGGGTTAAGATCAACAAGATCGCTTTTCACAAGTCCTTCGTACTGGCTTGCGAGATAGGCATCTGAGTTGAAATTATCTTCATTGATCTGGTTAGGATTGATACGCAGGATTCCCTCACGGATCATGATCTGTTCGTTCACTCGGTCGGTCCGCCATGCACAAAAGTCTGCTGCCTGAAGCCAGTTAACTCCCACAACAGGATACTGCTGATAAGACGGGTGACGCAGGTACAATTCCACCATTGGCTCATTGTATTCAAGCTGGTGGCGCCATACAAGCGTGTCAGGCAAAGCCTTCTTATATACTTCAGGATAATCAGCACCATAAACACGCGTAATCCAATAAAGATACTCAAGGTAGTGTACGTTGGCAATTTCACTTTCATCCATATAAAAAGAACTCACCGATGTACGTCGTGGAATGTTATTCCAGTCCTGAGTTACTTCCTGTTCAGTGCGGCCCATGGTAAATGTACCTCCTTCGATAAGCACAAGTCCCGGTCCGGTTTCCTGTTCATCGTAAGGAACAACTTCATATCCTCCATTCTTAGGATCATTGTAGTTCCAACCGGTTACTGATGATTTTTCTTTTCCGCAGGAGGAAAATAAAACCATTGCCGTGGACAATGCGAAGCAATTGATCAGAATCTTTTTCATCAGCATTTTTAATTGTTTTTAGTTACCAGATGGAATACAATGACATTCATTCTTTGCAGGACTGGAATGCATGTTATTTCATTGAATTATCGGTTGTTTTATCTCGTTAACGTGAGCCAAATATATTTTATTTTATCGGGGGGCAAAAAAAATATTTCGTGCTTAGAATGAAGGGCATTTTACTGCACGAAAACGTTTCTTCTTAGGGTGACAAGGGAACTGAATTCCCATACTCACTTCATGCGATCCTGCAGAAGCATTTGCAAGCTTTGAAACAGTAATGTCATAGCTGTATCCGAATTTGAAAATACCCTGTTGTATTCCTATCAATGCAATAAATGAATCGCGGTTACGATACCATAATCCTCCAACAAGTGGTGGTTTTGCAATGTAAACGCCGACATTAATTTGCTGAAAATCCCTTTGAAGCTGGTACAATACGTTTGGCGAAATGTATGTTTCATCATTTCTTCTAGATGACAATGGAATGATGGCACCGGCATGTGCTGTTATTTTCATCGGCAATTTGCTCCCCGGTGCAGGGCGGATAAATGACTCTTCCGGTTCAGTAAGGTGATTGACCGCTACCCCACCATAGATCTTTGCAGAATATAACAATAGGCCGGCAGAGAAATCGGTAAAGCTCTTGGTTGTAGGCGGACGTACTTCCGTTGTCGGATAGATAAAACCGTAACGCGGATCAATCATGTCACCAAAAGTGAGTTTGTCCCAATCCACTTTACGCTGCTTATATGTAGCCTGGAAACCGGCACGAATGGAAAACTCGCGGTTGATATTTAACTGGTATGAATAAAACCCGCTTACATCTGTTGTATTCAGTGTTCCTTCTCCGGCATTGTCTGTAAGCACCAATATCCCAAGTCCGCTGTTAAGTGCATTGATCTGACCATCGAAGGATGCTGAAGTTGTAACGAAAGTTCCCGTAAGCGCAGGCCATTGGTTACGGTAGTTGAGACACAGGCGGGGACAATGCACTGAACCGGCAAATGCCGGATTGAGGTAAAGGGGATTTGCATAGAACTGAGTAAACTCAGGATCCTGCGCACCTGCCTTTATCGTAATAATCAACAATACGAAAACCTGTAAAATTTTTCTCATCATGATTCTTAATCCTTCAAGAATTTCAAATAGTACGTTTTAGAATATACATAGTTACGTAAGTGGCAGTAAAGCAAACTCTTGCTTTCGTAAGAATTGTAAGATTTTCTGTATTTTTTATCAGGTATTCCTTACTGCAACAGGTAACACGAAAAATAGTGATTGCTAAATTAGAAAATAATTTAATGCAAAAACCGGTTTGGGCCTTTTTTAGGCGAAAAATAATATGCGGCTATTCGCTGAAACTATTTTTCGATTCTTATTGTTACCTTAATCATGTACCTTTGAAGTTGAAACCATTCAAATATTTGCTTTTTCGTAAAATAAAAACAGGTATGCTCCGTTTGGGGCATACCATCCAATAATACACCATAGATGAAAAAAATCCTGTTCACCGTTTCAGCGACAATTGTAGTATTGACCACCAATGGTCAAATGCCTGTACTACACCGGAATCTTGATTGGAAGTCGCCTATTGAAACAGCAGTCAGCGAATCCGAGAAAATAAAATCACTTTACTTTACCGGTGCTTCTTATGATGAGAACAATATTCCTGTTTTCAGGGAAACTATTTTACTTGAAGGCAATGTTCAATCAGCTGCTGTTGACATTGAAAATGCGGTTTATACAAAACTCGATGAAGCGGCGCTGATTTCTCCTCAGTCCGTTGCAAAAATGACCACTGCAGCCAGCGTTGAAGTAGGGCTCAGGAAGAAAAAATCATATGCTGTTGTTTCTGTTCCCGCCATTCGCAAATCTGCCACAGGTCAACTTGAAAAACTGATCTCATTTGATCTAAGAATAAACCCTTCAGCGTTCCGAAATGGCAATCCCAACCAAACCGCCAGAACCTATGCTCAATCTTCTGTTCTTGCATCAGGTGAGTGGTATAAACTGGGTGTCACTCAAAACGGTGTGCATAAAATCACCTACAAGCAGTTAAAAAACATTGGACTGGCTGTAGATCAGATTGACCCGCGCAACCTTAAAGTTTATGGAAACGGAGCAGGACAACTGGCATATCTAAACAGCACTCCCCGCTATGATGACCTGAAAGAAAATGCGATCTATGTAGAAGGAGAAGCAGACGGACAATTCAATGATGGAGATTACATCCTCTTTTACGGACAGAAACAGGTAACATGGACTTACAATTCGACAACAGGAACTTTCTACCACTCTGTAAACGAATATTCTGATACAACTTACTATTTTGTTAATGCTTCACTTCCTTCCGGAAAACGGATACAGTCACGTGCATCCTCTTCCTCCACCCCGACTCATATCATCAATTCATTTGATGAGCATGAATTTCACGAAGCCGACTTATACAATTTTTTAAAATCCGGACGTGAATGGTATGGCGAAAATTTTGATCTGCAGCACACATTTCAGACTTTTGATTTTTATGTACCAAATATCCTTTGTTCAGCATCCGATCCGTTAAAAGTTGATGTTGCTGTTGTTGGAAGATCCTTTTCAGATGAGGGAAACTTTAACCTGTTCTGCAACGGTCAACTTATTGATTCCAAAACAACAGCAGTAACCAATGGGTCGGTAACGGCTGATTATGCCAAAGCACGGTCAATGACTGGTGCGGTCACGAGTTGCCCTGAATCATTTAGTGTGCGATTGAATTTTGCTTCAACAGATCAATCTGCGAGCGCATGGCTTGACTATATAGAAGTTAATGCAAGACGAAGACTTGATTTTTCAGGCGCAGGAGACCAGGTCATTTTCCGCGATTCACGCTCTGCCGGAAGTTCCAATACCGGACAATTTGAGATTTCCAATGCGACTGCTTCAACAAGAATCTGGGACATCACCGACCCGATCAATATCGTCAGGCAGCAAACAAGCCAGGGGAATGGTAATTTTATTTATCCAACAGACATCATCAGGGAATACATAGCATTCAACGGAAACTCTTTTCAAACTCCGGCCTTCATCGGCAGGATTGCAAACCAGAATCTGCATGCCATGCAACAGGCACAATTGATCATTGTTACAAACCCGAAGTTTCTTTCTGAAGCAACCCGGCTTGCAGAATTTCACAGGACGCACGACGGATACAACGTGAATGTTGCAACAACAACACAGATATTCAATGAGTTCTCAAGCGGATCACAAGATGTTTGCGCTATCCGTGATTTTATCAAAATGTTTTTTGACCGCTCCACCTCGCCTGCAGATCTTCCACGTTTTGCATTGATGTTCGGTGATGCATCATACGACAATAAATACCGGCTGTCTAACAATACAAATCTTGTTACGGCATATCAGTCTGAGTCTTCACTCAACCAAACAACCACATATATAAGCGATGATTTCTTCGGGCTGATGGATGAGAATGAAGGGATCTGGTCTCCATGGGGAACAGCAGAACTGATGGATATCAGTATTGGCCGGTTGCCTGTAAAATCGACCATTGAAGCTGAAGCCATGGTGAATAAGATCGTCGCTTATGCAACACCGGTTATATCAAACAATTCTTCAGAAACAAATCTCAGCGACTGGAGAAACATTGTTGCCTTTGTCGGAGACGACCAGGATAACAATACTCACTTTTCTCAGTCAGAAACTTTGGCGAATACTGTAAAGGCAGCAAATCCTGTTTACAATGTAGATAAAATTTACCTCGATGCCTATAAGCAGATATCCACACCGGGCGGACAAAGATTTCCAGATGCGCGTTCCGCCATTGTGAACCGGGTTCAAAGAGGCGCATTGCTGATGACATACGTCGGGCATGGCGGCGAAGTGGGATGGGCGCATGAACGTGTACTTGAAAACGAAGACATCAATGGCTGGACGAACATTAAACACATGCCTGCTTTTCTTACCGCTACATGTGAGTTCAGCAGACCTGACGATCCGGGAAGAAACTCAGCCGGAGAATTGGTTTTATTGAATCCCAATGGTGGAGGTATTTGTCTTTTTACCACGACGCGTCTTGCATTTTCCGGATCTAATTTCAGTCTGGCACAAAGATTTTTCGATCATTTTTTTACTCCTGTAAACGGAATCATGCCTACTTGCGGAGAAGTATTTGAACAAACAAAGATCGACTACAACGACCGCTATACCAGGAATTTCGTTTTACTTGGTGATCCTGCAGTACGCCTTGCTTATCCGGAGTATGACGTGATCACAAACACCGTTAACACGCATGCACTCAGTTTAAATTCTGACACCTTGCGTGCACTAAGTAAGATTACAATTACCGGGGAAGTGAGAAATAAAAACGGATCAAAACTGACAGGCTTTAACGGAGTGGTTTATCCGACAATTTTTGATAAGTCTGTCGTGTATTCAACCCTTGGAAATGACTTCGGGTGGACGGGGGACGGAGGTGGCGATTTCGCAGCACCATTCACCCTTCAAAAAAATATTTTGTACAAAGGAAAAGCACAGGTGCACAATGGAGACTTTTCATTCACTTTTGTTGTGCCAAAGGATATTTCCTATCAGTATGGAAACGGAAAGATCAGCTATTATGCACACAATGGCCAGAATGATGCAAACGGATACAGCATGGACATTGTCGTTGGGGGCCTTAATCCGAACGCAGGTATTGACAATGTCGGTCCGCAGGTAAAACTTTACCTCAACGATGATAAGTTTGTATTTGGCGGACTTACTGATTCAGACCCTGTATTATATGCTGAAGTAAGCGACTCGAACGGGATCAATACTGCCGGAACGGGTATAGGACATGATATCACAGCGACCATTGACAATGACAATGCAAAAATTTCAGTCTTGAATGATTATTACGAATCCAACCTTGACAGTTATCAATCAGGAACGGTGCGATATCCATATTCCGGTCTTGCATCCGGAAGACATACGCTTACCTTTAAAGCATGGGACGTTTACAATAATTCAAGTGATGCAAGGACTGAATTTATTGTAGCTGAAACAGCCCAGCTTGCGCTTGAACATGTGCTGAACTACCCCAATCCGTTTACCACCCATACCACTTTTATGTTTGAGCATAACAGGCCATATCAGCAATTGAGTGCTCAGGTTCAGATTTTCACTGTAAGCGGAAAACTAATTAAGACATTAAACCGTTTAATCACCACAGAAGGCTACCGGAGTGATGACATAGAATGGAACGGTTTGGATGATTATGGAGACAGGATTGGCCGGGGAGTCTACATTTACAAGTTAAAAGTGAAAGATTTTGATGGATCTTCTTCAGAAAAATTTGAGAAACTTGTAATTCTGCGTTAGTTGAGTGAACATATTATTTTTACAAACGTATATTTGCCATCCTTTTAACAAAAAAATGAACTTTAACCAGAAAAAAATTGTTTGCCTGTCAGCGTTCATCGCTCTTTTAAGCCAGTCTTTTGCACAAGGCATCAACACGAAAACACGCGATGAATTGCTCGGCCAGATCAATACGATCACTACTGCAGTACCATTCCTACTCATAGCGCCTGATGCGCGTGCAGGAGGTATGGGCGATTATGGTGTGGCTACATCACCCGATGCTGCCAGTGTACACTGGAATCCCGCAAAGCTTGCCTTCGCAGACAAGCAAATCGGTGTTTCTATTTCTTATACTCCATGGCTGCGTGCATTAGTGAATGACATTAACCTCGGACACGTAGCTATTTACGGCAAGCTTCCAAAAGACCAGGCATTTGCATTCTCCATGCTTTATTTCTCACTTGGAAGTATTGACTTTACAAATGAAAACGCTGAAAAATATGATGAATTCAGTCCAAAAGAGTATGCATTTGATGTCAGCTATTCCAGAAAATTAGGCGAAAAATTATCCGGAGGGATTTCATTCAGATATATTTACTCTAACCTTACCGGGCATACAGCTTTGGCCGGTGGTATTACCACAAAACCCGGCCAAACAGTTGCTGCCGACCTTTCTGCTTTCTACCGCACAGATCTTGAACTCGGAGGTAAAAAATCACAACTTGGTCTTGGACTGGACATTTCAAATATCGGCGGTAAAATTTCCTATTCATCCACTGCATCAAAAGATTTCATCCCAATGAATTTCCGGATTGGAACAAACCTGAAAATGGATCTTGATCAATATAACTCCATTTCTTTCGGAGTAGATTTCAATAAGCTACTTGTTCCTACTCCACCGGTTTATGCTACAGATTCTTCAGGTAATTATGTTTATGATACTGACGGGAATCGTGTTGTACAATATGGTGAAGACCCTACGAACATCTCTGTTCCTTCTGCGATCTTTTCAAGCTGGGGTGATGCTCCTGCAGGATTTTCAGAAGAGCTGAATGAGTTTACTTATAGTGTGGGTGCAGAATACTGGTACGACAAACAATTTGCAATTCGTGCAGGCTATTTTAACGAAGCACAGACCAAAGGAAACCGTAAATTCTTCACGCTTGGTGCCGGTTTGAGGTACAATGTATTCGGGCTTGATTTTGCTTACCTGATCCCTACAACGCAGCGCAACCCGCTTGAAAACACCCTTCGTTTTACATTGACATTTAACATTGACGGTTTAAAGTCAGAAAAAAAGTCTGACGAATAACCCAAATGGAGGGATCCCTCCGGTCGGGACGGGTGTATGTGCATCCGCTTTTTTATTTTTATCGCATGGCAAAAATTAAAATTGGTTTTGGTTTTGATGTACACCAGCTTGCTTCCGGCAATGAATTCTGGCTGGGAGGAATAAAAATTGATCATGACAAAGGCGGTGTAGGCCACAGCGATGCAGATGTCATGATCCATGCTATTTGCGATGCACTTCTCGGAGCCGCCAACTTAGGCGATATCGGAAAACACTTTCCTGACACATCTGCCGAGTTCAAAAACATTGACAGTAAAATATTATTAAAGCGAGTGTCGGATCTGCTCATACAACATAAATACTCCATCGGGAATGTAGATGTAACCCTTTGCCTTCAAAAACCAAAAATTGCTTCTTTCATTCCAAAAATGCAAACGGTACTGTCAGGGGTAATGAACATTTCATTGGAAGACATATCCATAAAAGCCACCACTACAGAAAAACTTGGTTACGTAGGAAGAGAAGAAGGCGTTAGTTGTTATGCAGTAGCGCTGATTGAAAAAAGCTGATCACTGTTTCACTGATTTTATTTCATCATTGTAACACATCCTGCAAAGGGGAATGTAGCTTTCCTGCTCCCCGAGCATAATACGGGATTGATTATTCACGATCCGGTGAGAAACATGGGCAAGATTCCCGCATTTCATGCAGATGGCATGAACCTTAGTGACATATTCGGCAATGGCCAGCAACTGGGGTAAGGGGCCAAAAGGTTTTCCGAGATAGTCCATGTCCAGGCCTGCAACAATAACCCTTAGTCCCTTGTTTGCAAGGGTTTCGCAAACGCCGGGAAGCCCGTCATCAAAAAACTGTGCTTCATCCACCCCTACCACCTCCACATTACCGGCAAGCAGGAGGATCTGGGAGGATGAATCAACAGGCGTAGAATGAATGAAATTAGAATCGTGTGAGACCACATTTGTTTCATCATACCGGGTATCGAGTTTCGGCTTGAATATTTCCACCTTCATTTTTGCGATGCGTGCACGTTTCAGCCGCCTGATCAGTTCTTCTGTCTTTCCTGAAAACATGGAACCGCAGATCACTTCTACCCAGCCGCGTTTGGGAGATTCAAAATTAGGATGCTCGAGGAACAAGGAGTGTAGTTGATTAGGTTAATTGGTTGAATAGTTAATTGGAAACAGCCATGCCGCATTTGCAACAGAATTAACTTATCCTAAGCGAATAACTTTTCAGGGAGCAAAAATAAAATAAAAGCTTTACCGTTATCTTTACAGAAAAATTAAAGACCCATGAACCGTCAGAGTATTCACCAGCAGATTGATTCATTACTGAAAATAATCCGCGACCAGCATGAACAAATCAAAAACCACCATTCCTCTATACCACAGGTAGAGATTGATTTCATGGTACAAAACCTCCGCCAGTTGTTTGAAGCCGGCTTGATGCTGAACCACACCAATGCACTGACTTCACTCGATGAAGTGAAAGCTGCTGTAACGCAGAAAATTCTCGCTGAAAAGCGCGCTATTGAAATGAAGCAGCCGTTATCTCCGGTTGTTGAAATACAAGAATTGACAACTGTCAGTGCTATTATCAGCAGCGAGATGGAAGCACCTTCTGTTTTACATCCGATGGATGAAGTTATTGCAGTTGTTGGTTCTGTGGAGCCACTGCAGGAAGAAAAGGTTGAGAAAATCACAAGGAAAAAATCTTCTCAAGACCTGAATACGAGGTTCGAGGACAAGCCAACCCATGGGGATAAATTTGGAAACGAAGAATCCATTCACCGGAAAATTGCCGCCGGTGGTACTTCTAAAACCCTGGCTGAAAAACTTCACCACAAGCCAATCAAGGATTTGAAAGCAGCAATTGGCATCAACGAGAAATTCTTATTTGTAAATCAGCTTTTTGATGGCAACCTGCAAAACTATAGTGCGTCCATTGAAAGAATAAATTCAACGATTGACCTGAGTGCTGCAAAGCAAATCGCTGCTGACCTGGCAGGGCAATTGAACTGGGACGATAACAATGAACACGTGAAGAATTTTATGGAGCTGGTGGAAAGAAGATTCAGCCATACAAACCTACAGGAAGGAAAGTGATTTTTACATCAGAATGACTTCGATGAGATACTTTACGTTGCTTGTATCAGAATCATTCCTCTGTTTCATCAAAAAACATTCAGCCATTTTTACTGTCATGCTGACATTCGGTGGCATGACAAGTCCCTGTGTTGCTCAGGATTTGCCTTATACCTATTACCTGGTTAACAAACTCACCTCAAAAGAATTTGCCGGACGCGGCTATGTGAATGATGGCGGTGCAAAGGCTGCAGGATTTATTAAGAACCAGTTTGATTCACTTGGACTCCTTTCTTTTAACTCGAAAAAATACGCCCAACCCTTCTCTTTTCCTGTAAACACCTTTCCTTCAACTATGTCGGTGGAAATTGATGGAAAGAAACTGGTGCCGGGAGATGACTATATCGTCTCTCCTTTTTCTTCAGCCGCCGACAATAAATACATTCTAAAAAGTCTGGAGAATTATTCCTCCCCTGAAATTTTCAATTCAGCTCCGAACGTTTGTTACACTGTTTTGCAGGACAGCCTTTCTGAAAACGAACGCTCCAATTTATTTAAAGATTTACTATCAGGAAAAATCCAATACGGGGCACTCATCCTCCTGCAACAAAAAAAACTCACCTGGAGTGTGGCCAAAGACCAATACAAGATTCCTGTGCTTACCGTGCTGCAATTTTATGTCCCTGAAAACGCAAAAGAGGTTTCTATAAAAATTGCGGCAAAATTTATTCCCGAATTCAAGATACAAAATTTAGTTGGTTTTGTAAAGGGCTCTGCAAAACCGGATTCGTTCATTGTGTTTTCGGCTCATTACGATCATTTGGGGATGATGGGAAGTGAAACATATTTCCCCGGGGCGAATGACAATGCAAGCGGAGTTTCCATGCTATTGAATCTTGCAAAACATTTTTTAAAAAAGGAAAACCGGCCAATGTGTTCGATTGTCTTTATCGCCTTTGCCGGTGAAGAAGCAGGTTTGGTAGGATCAAAATATTATACCGAACATCCCCTATTCCCCTTGTCACAAATAAAATTCCTGATCAACCTTGATTTACTTGGCACAGGCGATGACGGGATGATGGTGGTGAATGCTACTGAATATCCAACGCAGTTTCACCTGCTCGACAGTCTCAATAACTCACATCAATACCTCAACAAACTTGGGCAGCGCGGCAAGGCAAAGAACAGTGATCACTACTGGTTTACAGAAAAAGGTGTTCCTTCATTTTTCTTTTATACGATGGGAGGCATACAAGCGTATCACGACATCAATGACAAAGCTGAGACGTTACCGTATACTGAGTTTGAAGATGTTTTTAAGTTGATTATAGGATTTAATGCAGGGCTTTAGTTTTTACGGGAATCTGTAGACCATTTATCCTTTATCTTTGGAACCAAGCTACCAATGCAAATAATCAGGTTAATTGCGATCTCTTATTTAATCATATCCTCCCCAATAGGATATATTTCAATGAAACTTGATCAAGCTGGCAATATTGTTTTCTCAAAGAGGTGGACAACATTTCCATCCACTATAAATTATTACGGAAACGGACTTTTGCAATTAATGAAATACCACAACAATTATTTGTACTGTCCGATAAAATATGCAAACAATGTCGGATTATTTGTTTTTGATACGCTTATGACAGGTTGCGGAATTACAGACACAGTTATCATACTACCTGAGCTGGCATATTCCCCTCCTTTATATAAGTGGTATCAATGTACTTCCATTTCATATTCATTAGCTGCTTCGGTCATATCAGCTGCCGGTGCTTTAAATCCTACTAGCATTAACCTATGCAATATCATCAATCTGCTCGATGAAATAACAGACAGTGATATAGTCGTTTCGCCAAACCCATTTCAAAACAAAGTGGCATTGTCATTTTTACACGAAGGCAGAAATTCCATTTGTATATTTTCGGTAAATGGCGAGAAGTTGTTTGAAAAGGAATTTTTTTCCAATAATGAAATAATTGATCTTCATTTTTTAGCAAATGGCATTTATTTCCTTTGTATAAAAACCAAGGAACATACATTGACGAAAAAATTAGTGAAGTTGAATTGAGAAAATCCGGGAGAAAAATTAAGGTAGTTGATTAGAAAGGTTGATAATATGCATTTAAATTACCTTTTTGCTCATTACGTTTTTGTCTCTACATTGCGTCAATCAATAACCACAACCAACTACTATGAGAAATTTATTTCGCACAAAAGATATTGTTGCCCTCCAGCAGGAAACGGATGGGGACAACGGATTAAAGCGGACTTTGACTGCCACCAATCTTGTTGCTTTGGGTATCGGAGCAATCATTGGGGCAGGATTATTTGTCCGTACTGCTGCGGCAGCGGCCAACAATGCCGGACCTGCAGTAACGATCGGGTTTGTTATTGCGGGAATCGGCTGCGCACTCGCCGGTCTTTGTTATGCTGAGTTTGCCTCCATGATTCCGATTGCGGGCAGTGCATATACTTACAGTTATGCAACACTAGGAGAACTCATAGCCTGGATCATCGGATGGGATCTTGTACTAGAATACGCGCTGGGTGCTGCCACCGTTGCCATTGCCTGGAGTGAATACCTCAATAAACTACTCTCCACTTTTTTCAATACCTCCATACCCTATCAATGGTGTCATTCTCCATTTGAACATTCAGTTGACGGGGTTTCCGGCATGATGAACATACCGGCGCTTATTATTCTATTACTTCTTTCCTTGCTATTGATAAAAGGAACAAAAGAATCTGCCGCTGTAAATGGATTGATCGTTGTTACCAAGGTTGCAATCGTGATTTTGTTCATCGGATTCGGGTGGTCTTTCATCAATCCTGCAAACCATACACCATTTATTCCTCCGGCACAAACATATGTGGATAGTCAAAACGTACCCCACAACTTTGGAGGGTTGCTCGGAATTCTTGGAGCAGCAGGTGTAGTATTCTTCGCTTTTATTGGTTTCGATGCAGTAAGCACTGCCGCTCAGGAAGCGAAGAATCCGAAGAAAGATATGCCGATAGGAATCCTTGGCTCACTTGCAATTTGCACAGTACTTTATCTTTTGTTTGCTTATGTCCTTACCGGGGTTGCAAGTACCGAAGACTTCAGGAGTACCGGAAGGGAAGCGTCAGTTGCATTTGCAATTGAAACTTACATGACAGGTTATGGCTGGCTTGCCAAACTTGTCACCGTTGCTATTCTGGCAGGATTTTCATCAGTTATACTTGTCATGCTTCTCGGACAATCCCGCGTGTTTTATTCCATGAGCCGTGATGGACTGATGCCAAAAGTTTTCTCTGAACTGCATCCTAAATTCCGCACTCCTTATAAGTCAAACATGATTCTATTTGTGTTTGTCGGTTTGTTTGCTGCATTCGTTCCCGGTGATATTGTAGGCGACATGACCAGCATCGGAACCTTGTTTGCATTTATGCTTGTATGTGCAGGGGTTATCATCATGCGCAAGAAAAACCCTAATCTGGTGCGTGGATTCAGAACGCCGCTGGTGCCACTGGTTCCAATCCTTGGTATCATTGTATGTGGTGCCATGATCTATGGACTTGGCTGGCCAAACTGGGTACGACTGATGATCTGGCTGGCCATTGGCTTCGTCATTTACTTTGGATACAGTGCCCGTAACAGCAAACTCAATAAAAAGAGCTAACCGGTTACCTGAGGTTGATCATTGCGGATAGAGACAGGAAGCAAGACCCGGTGCAATCATATATTGGATAATTCCTGCCATTTTACTGAACATATTTTCATCATTTCAGTAAAACGAAAGGGGATTTTCTCCGTATAACCTGCAATGCTTTTAACCCGGCTTTTAACAATACTGGAGGTAAATCTTAACAGTCCGATCTTCCGTGACATCATGCTGCTGCTTGTCAGCTTCCTGATGGTGCTTGGAACCCTTTATGTCTATTTCAGGTTACGCACCAGTACATTCAGACGTGTAAGGCACCTGCTTGAAGAACGTGTGGAAGTGAAAACAAAGCAGTTGTCACAAAAGAATCTTGAACTGGAAAAATTATCACTGGTAGCCAGCAAAACTGACAATGCAGTAATTATTGCTGACGAAGGCGGAAAAATTGAATGGGTCAATGACGGGTTTATGCGAATGACCGGACTTTCACAAAATATCATTGGAAAAGGCATAAATGACCTTCATGTATATGAGAACATCAATACCATCATCTCAGAAATGCGGACAGAAAAACATTCGCGTATTTTTGAATCACATGTGAAATCTGAAGACGGAACAGACAGATGGATCAGTTCCACGCTGACGCCTATTTTCGACGATGACCTTCGGTTAAGGAAATTATTGTTTGTGGATACCGACATCACGGAAAGTAAAAAGATGGCGAATCAAATCGTTGCGTCGCTGAAAGAAAAAGACCTGCTACTGAAAGAGATTCACCACAGGGTAAAGAACAACCTTCAGATCATCATCAGTCTGTTGAATCTCCAATCTGGTTATATCAAGGATGAAGAAACGCTCAAGGCGGTCCGTGAAGGTCAGAACCGCGTAAGATCCATGGCATTGGTGCATGAGAAATTTTACCAGAGTGATGAACTTGGTGAAATTGATTTTAAGGAATATACGGTTAAACTCTGCCACTTTCTGAAACAGTCGTATGCAGAACAGGACGCACCCATCAATATTACAGTCAATGCAGAAGGAATCGGCTTCGACATGGATACAGCAATGCCATGCGGCCTTCTCATTACTGAAATTGTTTCCAACTCACTTAAATATGGATTTCCGGGTAAGCGGGAAGGAGAGATCCATATTGATTTTAAAAAGATTCCGGAGAAAAAAGTGATGATGACTATTTTTGACAATGGCATCGGCCTCCCGGAAGATTTTGAAATTGAAAAATCCGAATCGCTGGGGATGCAGCTTATCATAGCGCTTACAAGCCAGCTTGATGGAGAAGTAATTTATTCGGGTGAAAATGGAACTAAGTTTACAGTTACCTTCACTTACCCGAAAAACTGAATGACAACGTTTTCGTGTTGAAAACTATTGCCATATCCAATTTTATTTAACAAGAATTTTTCAAATTTGCTTTTATTCTAAAACTCTGTTCCCATGGCACTGAAAATAATGATCGTTGAGGATGAAATTATCGTTGCAAAGGATATTCAGCGTATTCTTAAAAAGCTTGGATATGAAGCCTTCGATCCATTTGCAAACGGAAAAAAAGCGGTCGATGCAGTTGACAAGCTGAATCCCGATCTTATTCTCCTGGACATCAATCTGAAAAACAGCGATATGGATGGCATTCAGGTTGGAGAACAGATTCATGAGCACTTTCACATACCGTTTATCTACCTGACAGCGTTCAGTGATAAGAACACACTTGAGCGTGCAAAGATGACAGAACCTTATGGCTACATTATTAAGCCATTCGAAGAAGACGACATCCGCACTGCCGTTGAAATAGCATATTACAAATACACGAAAGACCTTGAAGTCGCCAATAAAGGAAACCGTTTCGCACTGGCGCTGGATAGCGTAGATGTAGCAGTCATCATCACTGATGCAAATGAGAAGGTGATCTTCATGAACAAGATGGCTGAAACCCTAACCGGTTGCCTCAAGCAGGAAGCGCTGGGAAAAGACATCAGTCATGCTATGAAGAACAGCGGCAATGAAACCAAAACTGCCCTCAAGACACTTGCACATACAGTGGTGGGTGAAACGCACAAAGAAAAATCAGACGGTAGTATTGCCATATCGAACGGAATGGCAGAACATAAAGTGAGTATCAATACCTATCCGATCCTCACTGTAAACAATAAAATAAACGGATGTGCATTTGTGATGACTTCACCGGGACATAAAGAACCGCTGGAAGAAAGCAACTCAACCGATAAAAATCTTTTCAACTTCCTCGAAAATATCTATGCCAACAATAGTTTCTTCATTAAGAAGGACAGCCGTTTTGTTAAAGTTAATTTCCAGGATATCCTTTGGATCGAGGCGCTTGATAACTATGTAATTATTAAAACATCCAGCAAAGAGCAATTTATTTTACATAGTTCGATGAAAGACATTGAGGCTAAATTACCGCAGCTTAATTTTGCCCGCGTGCACCGCTCTTATATCGTTCAGCTAGAAAAGATCAGCGCCCTCGAGGAAAATGCATGCATTATTGACGGGAACAGGATACCTATAGGTAAATCTTACAAAGAAAGTCTGATGAGCAGGATCAACATGCTTTAAAAAATCTTTTCTGAAATTTACATAAAGCGGAATCCTAAGCCCAGCGTAAAATAAAATCCGGGTTCTGCCCTCAGGTACAATGGCTGATTGAGCGGAATGTTGTAGTTGGCCGACGCCCCGATGATGAACCTGCCGATATCGTATTCGACAGGGAGTGAAAAATCGATTCCAGATATATTGAATTTTGTGACTTCTCTTGCAGCAAGAATCCGCTGCCCTGAATCACGAAGCATCAACTTGTAATAATGCAAGGTGCCTGCACTTATTGAAGCAGTCGGTTTGATGTATAAGCCATCTCTTTCCCCAAATAAATAATCAAATGCAAATTCATGCGATAAATCAAATGAACAAAGGAAATCGGGGGTAGATGTACCAAAGTACAAAGCTCCCGTAAGGCGCGGCTGAATAATGGCTGAATCAAAAGTAAGGGAAAGCTCCACATTATTTTTCAGTGATGACTGTATCTGAATGCTACTGTCGTTGTAGGCAAAGCGTGAATAACTGACAGATGTTTCAAGTTTCTTCCATAAGCTGAAATCCCAGCCGGCGATTAACTGCGACTGATCCCAGTATTTTTCGGGTTTCAGCAAACGATAGGAAGAGAATCCAGTGTAAAAACCTGATCGTGCCTGATAGAAAAGGGAAGGCGAAATATAAAGTACCCGTTCTTCGCTTTTTCTTCCGTAAAACACTTTGTCGCTGCTGTATTCTATTCCCAGAACCAAACTTCTATCGTAAGGTTTTTGACGGGCTGAAGAATCGGTTTTTTCGGAAGCTGATGAGCTAAAAGAAAATACCAATGCGCATAAAAGAATAACCGGCGAAAATATTTTTACGTTCATGTTTATGGAATCAGATTAGACCAATGAAACGACCCCGCCTAGCCTAAGGCTAGACGAGGTATCTTGCCACTAATTCCACGAATTATCACAAATCGAAACTTGTAATGCAATAATATTTCGTGTCAATTGGTGAAATTCGTGGCTAATATTTTAATTCAACCCCGCCTCGCCTAAGGCGAGACGAGGAATTCTTTTGATTAAACGATGAAAAACTGGATAGGTTTAATGTTGTCTGAGCATCAGGGCGGAGGCAAATTGAAATAGCTGCTCCTTTTTGCTTTCATCTGCCTTCAAAGAATGCAGTGCCGCAATGGCCTTTTCATAATAGCTTTCCATCTTTTCCTCTGTTCTTTCTTTTACTCCCAGCGACTGAAAAATATTTTTAACGGCAGCAACTTTTTCTTTTCCTTCAAACGATGTTAGCGAAAGCCATCGATTCAGCTCTGCTGATTGAGCATTGGAAGCCAACTCCAGCGCACTCAGCAATAAATATGTTTTTTTATTGGCAATGATATCTCCGCCTGTTTGCTTGCCAAATTTCTCTTCATCCCCATAAACATCGAGTATGTCATCATG
>CAYHHK010000012.1:0-49773 GCA_964356415.1 uncultured Flavobacteriales bacterium | reverse complement strand
GCATTCGACAAAA
Source organism: uncultured Flavobacteriales bacterium (assembly GCA_964356415.1). GTDB lineage: Bacteria > Bacteroidota > Bacteroidia > AKYH767-A > 2013-40CM-41-45 > JAPLDB01. Next base: position 49,760 of record CAYHHK010000012.1, on the reverse strand, counting down.
ATTTCATTGACCTCGAGTACCTTCCTGAAAAAATTTCCGGCACAAAAATTTATAATCCCGGAAACAATGCGCGTGAAAATGAAATCCGCGAAACGCTGAAAAAGTTCTGGAAGGAAAAATACGGGTATTGAAAGGAGTAACCCATTTCTCTAAAGATTTACAAACTACAGTTGGCCGAAGATATAACCAGGCCTGTGCCACGGATTGACTGGGTCTTCCCTAAGATTTTATAACATTCAGTTTAATCGTCTTCACCATTGATTCTGTTTGAACCTGGAGCATGTAAATACCACCAGACACATCATTCAAATCAATATGAATAAACTTTTTTGCCGGGTTACCGGTTTCAGAAATACTCTTTATCAGTTTTCCACCTGCTTCATACAAAGTTATTTTCCTGATTGAATGACCCTTCATATCAATGAATAAATCACCAGAAGCAGGATTGGGATAAATGTGAATGAAATTTTCACCGGCCAAAGAAGAAACTACCGTTGGATCTTCAAGAATAGTGATTGTTTCGCATTGTGAACATCCGTTAGCATCTGTAATACAAACAGTGTAGTTTCCACCTGCCAATCCTAGTGCCGAAGCTGAAGTAAATCCATTCGACCAGCTATAAGTATAAGGGCCCGTTCCGCCTGTGGCTGTAGCAGTAGCACTTCCATCGGTACATCCTATACACGTAGCATCAATGTGTGAAACCTGCAAGCTTAATAAAGCTGGTTCAGTAACATCAAAGGCCTCCAGGGTGATGCATCCAAATGTATCAGTAACCTGAACAGTAAAACTTCCGCTGCAAATATTTGAAACCTGTGAACTTTGCTGTGTTGTCATAGACCATAAATATTCGAAGGGTGCATTTCCGGTTGCAATTGCCTGAACAATACCATTGCATTCGCCGGCACAACTTGCATTGTCGATTTGTAACTGAACCTCAACTGAACTCGTTGATATGATATAAGGTTGTGTGGCCTGGCATCCTGTAGCATCCGTTACAATAACAGTATAACTTCCTGCACAAAGACCGGTAAGCGTTGGGTCTGTAAGCCCGTTACTCCATTGTATAGTATATGGAAATGTACCATTCAGCATTGCAACCATTGCAGTACCCGCACAACTATTGTCACAGGTAACTGACTGTCCGGTTACCTGGATTGCAAGGTCAGCTCCATTATTGATCTGGATGGTCTGCTGAGCAGTACATCCGTTGTCATCTGTTACCAATGCAGTATAATTACCTGCACACAGGTTTGAAACAATGGAAGCATTTGATCCATTGCTCCATTGATAATCAAAAGGGGCAGTTCCATTCATTGCGATAACAGACGCTGATCCGTTACAAACTCCCGAACATGCTGCATCAGTTATGGTTGACGCCACCAACTGAATTTCAGGGTCAGAAGCAATCATGAGTGTTGAAACAGATGAACATCCCAAAGCATCTATAACTTCCACTGAGATTGTTCCTGCACAAAGATGAATTGCCATTGCATCGGTTTCACCATTGCTCCATGTTATGTTGTAGGGCGCAGTTCCGTTGGTAATTATTACATTGGCCAGTGCATTGCAAGCTGACAGGCAGGATGCATTAGTTATATTCGCGATAGATGCCTGGATGAGTGTATTTACGTTTTGCATCTGCAGATTCGCTGTGACTTGGCATCCATTTGCATCAGCCACAGAAACCGTATGAGGACCTGCACACAGTCCAATAGCCGTAGCAGATGTTTCACCGTTGTCCCACAGATAAGTGTATGGCGCGGTTCCATTTGTCATTGAGATCATACCGCTTCCATTACACATATTCCCGTTACAAGAAGAATTATCAGCAATTGAAACGGTTGTGGAAATCATCGCAGGTGCTGCAGGAATATTTACAGAAGTGATAACTGAACATCCGGATGCATCGGTAACAGTTACATCGTTTATCCCTGAACACAATGCATTTGCAGTGGCAGATACTTCGCCATTTGTCCATAGGAAGTTAAATGGTGCTGTCCCGTTTATTAAGCTGACTGTTGCATTTCCATTGCAAACGCTGTTGCATGAAGCTGCAAAAACATTCGTTACCGCAGCAACCATCTGGGGATTCGTGCCAATGTTAACTTGTGCTGTTGCTGAACAACCCGCCTGATCAGTAACGGTAATACTGTAATTGCCCTCACATAACTGATTCGCAGCAGCTTGATTAGTTCCGTTACTCCAACTATATGAATAAGGGGCCATTCCGTTTACAATTGTTGCTTCGGCGCTTCCATTACACATACCTGTACAGGAAATGTTGGACATGACCGTTAAACCTGCAACCATTTCATCTGCAACAGGAGTAGAAAAATTTTGATCCACGCTGCATCCATTCGCATCAATGATTGTCAAAATATTAGATCCGCCGCACAGCAATGTTGCGTTTGGTGATGTTTCACCGCTGCTCCAGAGATAGGAATAAGGAGACGTGCCATTTGTTACCGAAGCAACCGCCCCTCCATTACATATTGCATTACAGGAAGCTTGCGTGTAACCGGAAATATTTAATGCCATTGATGGTGCACTGATAATTGAAACAGATGATGAAGCATGACAACCATTAGCATCAGTGATTACCACTGAATAATTTCCTTCGCAAAGTCCACCTTGGGAAGATTGAGCAAAGCCGTTGCTCCAGGCATAAGTAAATGGTGCTGTTGCATTGCTGATATTCGCAACAGCAGTTCCATTGCAAATGCCTGCACATGCTGCTTCGCTGGAGGTTATTGTTGCAGTTGGTGAAGTCAATGCTTGTATTATTACCTGGTCCTGTGCCTGGCATCCTGAAGTACTGGTAACAGTGACTGTATAGTTGCCGCTGCATAAACCGGAAATGCCTGCTGTTGTTGCCCCGGTTGACCAGAGGTAACTAAGCGTGCCGCTCCCGGCAGCAATTGCAGTTGCAGTACCATTGCACTGTTCGATACAAGCTACATCCGTTTTTAAAGCAGAGACAGAAAGCGAAACTCCTGCGATAATAGCTGTTGCTGAATTGAAGCATCCGTTGTTATCGGTAACACGAACAGTATAGTTCCCGGGACATAAACCTGAAATATCAGGTGTATTGACTCCCATGTCTATCCAATCATAAAAGAATGGACCTGTTCCGGTAGCTACCACCTCGGCAGAGCCTGTGCAAATAGAATTGCATAATGCATCCTGTGAAGTAAGTGTCACAGTCGGAGCAACTCCATTAACCTCTATCATGATTTCAATGGAATCAATGCACATGCCTCTTGTAGCCACTACTTTATAGGTGGTACTCACTAACGGAGATACAACATGATCAGCCCCGGAATAATGCCCGCCGGTTGATGAAGTCCAATCAAAATTTGAAGCGCCCATAGCATGCAAAGTAGTTGAAGCGCCTGCACAAATAAATTCATTGTCTGAATATGCTATCAGTTCAACCGCATCCATCATTCCGTTTGCAACGGGAAGATTTGCGAGAGAATAATTCGTCATCAAACTGCTGCCATTGAACTCCACAACGGTGAAATAATATTCCATGCCGGGCATCAGCCCTGTCAGTACAAGCGAATTCCCTGTACCGATATAGAGAACATGGTTCTTTTCTCCAAGGTTACTTCCCAAACCCCATACATCAGATGCAGAATAAGTAACACCATTTTGAGGGAAATGATTAACGGGATTATCCATGTGCGCGATAACCATTCGCTTCTCTCCATTCCCATTGGTCCAATTAACGGTTATGCCATCGCAATTCAATGGAGTTACAATTAAATTTGAGGATGAAACGGTCGGAACCGGTGCCGTTGGAAGTACAATTTTTGAAGCCCATAAATCCTCTTTTCCATAGGTGATTTTCTGCACGCCGGAAAATGAAACCGTATCTTTGAAAATACCTGTCGCATATGGAACACCTTCGGGTGTAACACAAACACTTCGCGCCAGGTCGTCCGATGATCCGCCCTCCCCCATCGCCCATTGCAAAATTCCATCACTGGTGTAACTGGCTATAAACAGGTCATTCATTCCATGGTTTGATAAAACCGTTCCGTTTCCAAAATTGCAGTAACCACCATAATCTCCGCATAAATATACGTTACCGAAATCATCAGACACAACACCCTTTCCGTTATCTGCATATCCTCCACCTGCCTGTTGTGCCCAAACTGCTACTCCATTTTCGTCAAATTTCAGGAGCATGATGTCATTGTTCCATACTGGTGTCAGTGTTTGTGCACCAAAAGTAAAAGTGCTTTTAAAAGATCCGGCCGCATAAATAAATCCGTTGTTATCGCGGTGCAGGCGGGCACACATTTCATCAGAGGCGCCTCCATAGTTTTTTACCCATTGCACATCCCCGGTAAAAATTGAAATCTTTGCCAGGAACAAATCGAAACCACCATTGCTGGTTAGGGTAATTGAGTCAAAACTCGCAGTACCGCTGAAATATCCTGACACATAAAGGTAATTACCCCCATTATAAATTATGGTATTTCCCCTGTCATTTGCTGTGCCACCAAAACACTTTGCCCATGCGCAATTACCGTAAGTATCATATCCGGCAACATAAATATCTTCTCCGCCAAACCCGGATAATGTATATTGATTGATATAATTAACATTCCCGCACATGAACCCGGTGGTATATGCAAAACCTTTATCATCGGTAACGATGCCGTATCCTTTATCATCTCCCGTACTTCCGATTTGACGTACCCACATAACATTTCCGTACTTGTCATACTTCGCCACAAAGCCATCATTTTCTCCTGATCCATATGTGTCCACAGTATAAGAACCGAATTCAGACTGCGTCTCAAACTCTCCTGCAACAAATATATTATCTGACGTATCTACCGCAACTGCATGGCCTACGTCGCCATCAGTCCCTCCGGCTCGCCTGGCCCAAAGTAAAGAACCGTCAGGTGCATACTTAAGCAATAGCACATCATGCTGCCCGGAAGCATTTAGAATGGTACCGCTGAAATTGGCATTGTGCTGTTCAAACATGCCTGTTACGATCACATTTCTTCCTTTATCGGTTACAATTCCCCGACCCTGATCATAAGTTGTATCGCCGCCGGTCCTGCTCCATCCAAAGGAAGGTAATTGACATTTTCCTGGCGCGGAATGAAGGATAAAACCAAATAAGAAAAGTGTATAAATTCTGATCTTTATTGAAGTGTTTTTGAGAGTCGTCATGTAGCAACAATATGCTAAAAATCCACATAACTCCAATATTTATTGGTAAAACGCCAAAATCTCTTGGTGAAAAACACTTCCGGCTATGATGGAATGAAAAACCTGAATCGAGTATTATTTCGCAGGAAAAATCAAAAAAACATAAAAAAATTGCTAAAAATGCCGTTTTCCAAGAGCTTCATGCAATTCCATCACAGGTAATCCCATCACATTAAAATAACTCCCGTCAATCCTTTCAATCAGCGGCACACGCGCATGATCCTTTACTGCAAGGGATTTTTCAAACAAGTCCGGCTTACCAATTTCAACCAGGTATTTTTTCTCCTTTTCAGAAAGGGGATTCATTCCTGCCGGAAGGCATTCCTGTGCACCGTATGATCCGGCCTTATCATAGGGTTTGTAATGATCAATATAGTCAAGCAATTCCTTCTCCCCTGCTTTTATAAATTGCACTGTTGAAACGACACTAAAAGTTTTCTTTGCTTCTGTTGTTGAAATACACACCCCGGTAAAAACCCGGTGGGCATTCCCTGATAACTTCTTCAGCATGTCAAAAGCTTCATCGCGGTTTGAGGGTTTGTTTAGCACATGGTTGTCAAACCAGACAATGGTGTCAGCCGTGATCAGGATTTCATCTTCCTGTAATTCACCTTTAAAAGCATCGGCTTTATGACCGGCAAGAAAAACAGGTATTTTTTCCTCACGCAATTCCGGGGAAAAATCTTCATCCACATTTTTAACACGGACAATAACATTTGAAAATAACTCCTTTAAAAGCTGGCTTCTTCTTGGGGATCCGGAACCGAGGATTATTTTTCTTCCTTTAAAATTCATGATTTCCGGAGTATGGCATCATTGATCCTCTTCACCAGGGCAGGACCTTCATAGATAAACCCGGTATAAATCTGAATCAAAGATGCACCTGCATTTAATTTTTCAATTGCATCCTCGGCAGAATGAATCCCTCCCACTCCGATGATTGGAATTTTTCCGTTCGACTTCTGATGTAAATAACGGATCACTTCAGTTGAGCGCTTTGTCAAAGGTTTGCCGCTCAGTCCGCCGTTACCAATTTCCTTTAGTGTTTGATCCTGTGTCTTCAGTCCCTCTCTCTGAATCGTTGTATTCGTAGCCACAATACCATCAATCCCGGTTTCAGTCACCACGTCAATGATTTCATCAAGCTGGCTATCCGTAAGGTCAGGCGCAATCTTAAGGAAGATGGGTCTCCTGTTTTCTAACTTTTGACTTTTAACTTTTGACTTGTGACTTTTAACTTCTCTTTCCTTATTCAACTTCATCAACCTATCAAGCAATCGTTTCAGCGGTTCCTTCTCCTGAAGTTCACGCAATCCCGGTGTATTCGGGGAACTGACATTCAACACAAAATAATCCACTACTTCATACAATTCATGGAAGCATCTTTCATAATCATCACCGGCGCTTTCATTTGGGGTGATTTTATTTTTTCCGATGTTTCCACCGACAATAATGCATGATTTTTTTCTTTTAAGTCGCTGTGCTGCCGCCTTTACCCCTTCATTATTAAATCCCATTCTGTTGATGAGCGCCTCATCTTCCGGCAACCGGAACAATCGCGGTTTATCATTTCCCGGCTGAGGTACAGGAGTTACCGTCCCGATTTCTGTAAAACCAAATCCCAGAGCAGCAATTTCATCCACCATTTTCGCGTCTTTATCCAGTCCCGCCGCCAGGCCTACCCGGTTTGGAAAACGGATACCTGCTACCACAGTTTCCAGTACAGGATTATCATTTGCAAAAAAAGCGCGGAACAGCGGCTTCATCCCGGGAACACCCAAAATAATCTTCAGGCAGGAAAAAGTAATATGATGCGCCCGCTCCGGGTTCATTAAAAATAAAAACGGCTTCAGGATTGCTTTGTAAATTGACATCAGCCCGCGAAAATAACTGAATTATTTTGCCCATAGTCTACTGTCATTTGTTTATTGTCTACTGTCTTTTGTTTATTGTCTACTGTGTATTGTCTACTTCTTCTTGCCTATTGCCAACTGACCATTGCCAACTTCTTTTTCTATTGCCTATTGCCTACTTCCTACCGCTTACTTCCTTCACCCTACTGCTTATTTCCCAATTCCCATTTCATTCCAAAGAATCCCATTTAACAAACCTTTTTTTTATTTTTTGTAAATTTGAAATTTATTTTTAGTTTTGCCTAAACTTTGTTTTAGCAATGCTTAATTCACTCGCAGAAGAAAACTACCTGAAAGCTATTTTCAAACTTTCAGAAAAGAATCCGGACAATGTCTTCACCAATGACATTGCATCTCTGTTGAATATGAAAGCTGCTTCAGTTACCGACATGCTTCAGAAACTTGGAGAAAAAAAGCTGATTCTTTACAAAAAATATCAGGGCGTTTCTCTCACTCAATCCGGCAAGAAGATCGCACTGGGCATCATCCGCAAACACCGGCTTTGGGAGCTATTCCTTACATCCAAACTGGGCTTTAAATGGGATGAAGTCCACGAAATTGCTGAACAACTTGAGCATATCCGATCCGAAAAACTTGTGCAAAATCTCGATCGCTTTCTAGGCAAACCAAAATTCGATCCGCATGGTGATCCAATCCCGGACGAAAACGGAAAATTTCATTCACAAAAAGCTTTCCCCCTCAGCGATGCGAAAAAAACATACACTTTAACCATTACCGGTGTCATTGACCACCATCCGGCTTTTCTTCAATACCTCGACAAGTGCGGGCTCGCATTGGGCAAAAAAATTAAAGTTCAGGGTAAGACAGGATACGACAACAGCATGAACATCTCTTTTCTTAATACAAAGCAACAGCTGTTTATCAGCTTCGATGTTGCAAAAAATATTCTGGTAACCTTATGATCATTGAAGAAAAAAAATCTTCTGCTTCCCTGAGTGAAGTGCACTCCTCAGTGGACACATCCGGTAGAAAAGGATGGCGCAGGCTCTTTGCCTTCATGGGCCCTGCATACCTCGTCAGCGTAGGTTATATGGATCCCGGAAACTGGGCAACAGACATTGCCGGCGGAGCCAAATTCGGTTACGCATTGATCTGGGTTTTGTTAATGTCCAACCTCATCGCATTACTGCTCCAAAGCCTCAGCGCACGACTTGGAATTGTTAGAGGAAGGGATCTAGCCCAGGCTTCCAGAGAAACTTTCTCAAAACCTGTCAATATTTCTCTTTATATCCTCGCAGAAATTGCCATCGCTGCTTGTGACCTTGCTGAAGTTATCGGAATGGCAATCGGACTCAACCTCCTCTTTGAAATTCCCCTGCTTGTAGCTGTTTGTATTACGGTATTCGACACCTTCCTTCTCCTCTTCCTGATCAATTATGGCATGCGGAAAATGGAAGCATTTATCCTCGGACTTGTAGCAATTATCGGAATGGCATTTTTTGCTGAGATGATGTTTGCTAAACCGGATCTTGCAATGGTGGTCAAGGGTTTCATTCCTTCTATACCGACTGATGAAGCACTTTATATTGCCATTGGAATTATCGGCGCAACAGTAATGCCGCATAATCTTTACCTGCATTCTTCACTCGTTCAAACCCGTAGGTTCGGAACTTCAACTAAGGACAAACGAAGGGCCATCCGGTTCAATATACTCGACTCAACCATTGCATTAAACCTCGCCTTCTTCGTTAATGCTGCAATCCTCATCCTTGCCGCTTCTGCTTTTTTCAGGAATGGATTATTTGAAGTGTCGGAGATCCAAGATGCTCATAAATTTCTTGCACCACTCCTCGGCTCTGAATGGGCACCAAGATTTTTTGCGATCGCTTTGATCGCCGCCGGACAAAGTTCAACCCTCACAGGAACACTTGCCGGACAAATCGTAATGGAAGGATACCTTAACCTCCGTATAGCTCCATGGATGAGAAGATTATTGACCCGTCTCATTGCCATTATTCCTGCATTAATAGTCATCTACATTTATGGAGAATCCGCCACCGGCGAATTACTTGTCTTGTCGCAGGTAATTCTTAGTCTGCAACTGGGTTTTGCTATCATCCCACTCATTCATTTTGTAAGCGACAAGGAAAAAATGAAAGAGTTCACCATTCCACTTTACGTCAAACTACTTGCCTGGCTCAGTGCAATCATCATCGTCGGCCTCAATGTAAAACTTGTCTTCCAGCAGATCAACGAATGGTTAAGTACTTCCGGCAACCCTGAAGTCATTTGGCTCACAGTTGTTCCTGTTGTTATTGCAGCTGCCATATTGCTTTTATACATAACTTTCCATCCGCTCATCAGCAAACGTGTAATGCGGACTCCGCAATTAAGTCACGTTGCCCTTGAACACCTAAAAAATCTGAAAGTGAATCAGTATAAACGCATAGCGGTCGCAATCGACTTTTCAACTACCGACCATACAAACATCAGTCATGCACTAGCTCAGGGTGGAACTCATGCAAAGTATCTCCTCATTCACATTGTTGAAACTGCCGGAGCCTTGATGATGGGTAGTGACATCAAAGATTTTGAAACGGGAAGTGACTTTGAAAGCCTGAAAAAGTATGCCGATGAATTAAAACAAAAAGGTTACCACTGCGAGTTAATGATCGGCTATGGAAACCCAAAACGCGCAATACCTAAATCCGTCAATGAATTCAATGCCGACCTCCTGGTTTTGGGTGCACATGGACATAGAGGAATCAAAGACCTGATATTCGGAACTACCGTTGATGCTGTTAGACACAGGGTTAAAGTGCCCGTCCTCATTGTTCGCTGAAAAAGGGAAAGGATCGATGTATTTATCTGTTCCGTCAGGGAATTAACTTTCCCACATCATTCCCTTTTCTATTTTTGCCAACCCTTTCAAAATTTTATGATCCGGAACTTTTTCCTTGCTATTGTTTTATCTCTTATTTGCCTCACTTCGTCCGCCCAGACAGGTGATATCCGCGGCTTTGTTTATGAACAGGAAAACAGTGAACCTTCACCATACGTGAGCGTTTACCTGAAAGGCACACAGATGGTTGCTCAAACCAATTTAGATGGCTTCTTTTCGATCAGTAAAATCCCTCCGGGAAATTATGATATCATGATTACCTCTGTCGGCTTCGATACAATCAGTCAGTCGATTTCAATTTCTAATGGTGGTTTTGTCAATAAAAAATTCTTCCTGAAAAAATCAGTGATCCTCTTCCGTGAAGTTGAAGTGAGTGCGGAAAAAGAAGAAAAGAAAACTGAAGTGCTGATTTCTGTAACGAAAATTTCTCCTAAGCACATTCGACAGGTTCCTACCATTGGCGGAGAACCTGACCTTGCTCAATACCTCCAGATCCTGCCCGGCATTGTAACTTCCGGCGACCAGGGTGGACAACTTTACATCCGTGGCGGATCCCCAATCCAGAACAAAGTCCTCCTCGATGGTATGGTGATCTACAATCCGTTTCACTCCATCGGATTTTTCTCCGTTTTTGATCCAGATATCATCAGGGGCGTGGATGTTTATACCGGGGGATTCAATGTTGATTACGGCGGTCGAATCTCTTCCATCATGGATGTAACTACAAGAGACGGAAATAAAAAACGAATTTCAGGAAAAGTATCTGCGACTACATTCACTTCAAAAGTAATTATTGAAGGCCCTCTGAAGAAACAGGATGATGCAGGCGGAGGCAGTTCCTCGTTTCTCGTTCAGGGAAAGACTTCTTACCTTGATAAAACCTCAAAGTCTTTGTATGCTTACGTTGATTCTGCCGGCTTGCCGTTTACATTTAATGACCTCTATGGCAAAGTCTCATTCAATGGCTCCAATGGAAGCAAAGTTAATTTTTTTGGATTTCGCTTTGCAGATAAAGTTGACTACCAGAACATCGCTAACCTGCATTGGGAAAATATCGGTTTCGGATCCAACTTCGTTGTTATCCCCGGCGCAAATGCAGTCCTCATCGAGGGTAATTTTGCTTATTCAAAATACAACATCTCACTCGAAGAAAATGATGGACTCCCAAGAACGAGTGAGATCAAAGGATTTAATGGAGGTCTCAATTTTACCTACTTCTTCGGAAAGGATGATTTCAAATATGGCTTCGAAGTACTTGGTACCCGAACTGATTTCAGTCTGATCAATTCGGTAAAACTGAAAATTTCAGACTCACAAAATACATCTGACATCGGCGGATTTTTGAAATACAAAAAAGTATTTGCCGGATTGGTGATCGAACCGGGGATCAGGATTAGTTATTACCCCTCTTTTCCTGAGTTTTCTTTTGAACCCCGCCTTGGATTAAAATACAACATCACCGACTTTTTGCGATTCAAAGCAGCAGGCGGAGAATATTCCCAGAACCTCCTTGCTGCAACCAGCGACCGGGACGTCGTGAATTTGTTTTACGGTTTCCTCACAGGCTCAAATGAATTGCCTGAAGAAGTCAACGGGCAAAAAATTACAACTAAGTTGCAGAAAGCAGAGCATGTTGTTGCAGGATTTGAAATCGATCTTCCTAAACATTTTGCATTGAACCTGGAAGGATATTTCAAAAATTTCAGACAGATCGAGAACGTTAATAGAGACAAGGTGTTTGAAGACAATAATTCCAATTACGATGTACCTGACTTGCTGAAAAAAGATTTCATAATCGAAACAGGTAAGGCTTATGGCTTCGAAGCACTTCTTACTTACGACCGAAAAGATTTGTATATCTGGGTTGCTTATACACTCAGCTGGGTTACAAGGAATACCGGGACGAAGGAATACTATCCATTCTTCGATCGCAGGCACAACCTGAATGTAGTAACCGCATATAAGTTCGGAAAGAAAAAACTTTGGGAAGCAAACATCCGCTGGAATTTTGGCTCTCCATTTCCATTTACCCGAACGCAAGGATTTTATGAACAGCTTGTATTCGACGATGGTGTAGGAACTGACATCGACCACCAGAACGGTAACCTCGCCATTTACTATGACGAATTGAATAAAGGACGGCTCTCCTATTACCACCGCCTCGATTTCTCAATAAAACGCGGATTCCAGGTTTCTAAAAATTCCCGGCTCGAAGCAACAGTTAGCGTGACCAATGCCTACGACAGGGAGAATATTTTTTATGTGAACCGTGTAACTAATGAACGGGTTTATCAGCTACCAGTATTGCCAAGCTTTGGCATGAGCCTCACATTCTGATCGCTTAATAAACTTCTGTACCAAGTTGTCAAAATGAAATGACCTCGCCTAAGGTGAGACGTGGTATCTTGCCACTATCCCGATAACTCCCGACACATCGGGACTGGACCACGAATTATCACAAATCGAAACATGTAATGCAACAATGTTTCGTGTTAATTAGTGAATCCCGATAGCTATCGGGACGTGGCTATTATTTTAATTCAACTCCGCCTTGCCTGATGCTAGGCAAGGAATTCTTTTGATTAAAAAACGATCTTCAGTTTAAAACCTGCGAATTGGTCTGCAGTTGAAACATATACATCTGGCTTCTTTTTATACGTAGATGTTACGATTCCTTCAGCACGAAAGATTTTACGATGATGGTGCACAACCTGTTTGGCGCATAAATAACCGGCCCAGGCTCCAACAAAAACATCGCTTGCCCAATGTGTATGTTCCGTCATTCTGGTAACACCTACAATCCCGGCAAGCGAATAGGCAATAATTGGAACGGCTTTAAAGTCTTTATATTGCATTGCAAATACAGATGCGATGGCAAACGCTGTTGAAGTATGCCCGGAAGGAAAAGCATCAAAAAATGTTATGTCTCTTCCTGGAGAAGTCAAAGATTTATCATACTGTTTGAAGAATCCATACCAATAGCCACCCTTGTGACCTTTATTGGCCCAGTAAGTATATGATGCATTGGGCCTTTCACGGGAGGTACAGTATTTCACGAGTCGAACCCAGATTCCGGAAGTTATGGCTGCCTGAGAGGCAAGCAGAGATGTCTGAAATAGTTTGCGGTTTTTTCCTGCCAGTCCGATCACTCCACAAACACCAACAAGCCCTAATCCATAAGTATTACCTAATTCCGTAACTACCGGTGATGTAACTCTCACAAATTCGCTTTTATCTTTTGCATACCTCACCTTTTCATCGATCTCATAGTCATAATAAATAAATGCAGCTGTGACTGCTGCAACACCCGCTGCCCAGATCCAGTCTTTCCCTTTCATTTTTACCGGAGAAATAAATTGAGCTCCGAAATCATGGAAAAGTGAAGGAACGTATCCTTTTCCTGAGCAGAATGATAAGACAGAGTCTTGTTTAATAAACTGACGATAGCTGATCGTCGAATCTGCTGAATCAAAGCCATTGGCACTCTTAATGGCCGGAATCATAAAAATAAAAAATAATAGAAATAGCTTTTTCAATTCCCTGAAATCAAATTGTTGTATTCGTTAGGGCGCGAAGATGAAAAAATAATCCTATAAAATCTTTTCAACAACAATTCATGACTCGCTTTTTACCTTTATGTTTGCACCCCGTGAAGAGATAAAGATTGAGAATCCTTTTTCTCAATTCTAATTCGGTATTCTTCCCCGAATGGCCGGGATGTTCCAAATTTTTAATTCTTACTACGGTGTCAACAGCAAAATACATTTTCGTTACAGGTGGCGTAACATCATCTCTTGGCAAAGGAATCATCTCTGCTTCTCTTGCAAAGCTCCTTCAGGCGCGCGGCTACAGGGTTACTATTCAGAAGTTTGATCCTTATATCAACGTCGATCCTGGAACACTTAATCCATATGAGCACGGAGAATGCTACGTAACCAATGATGGCGCGGAAACCGATCTCGACCTTGGGCACTATGAGCGTTTCCTCAATGTCCCGACTTCACAAGCGAACAACGTAACCACCGGACGGATCTATCAAACTGTCATCAACAAAGAGCGCGAAGGTGCTTACCTTGGAAAGACTGTGCAGATCATTCCACACATAACCGATGAGATCAAAAGAAGGATGGTGTTACTCGGTGATACAGGGGATTTTGACATCATCATTACTGAAATCGGAGGAACCGTCGGCGACATTGAATCACTTCCTTACATTGAAACAGTGCGTCAGTTGAAATGGGAATTGGGTAGCGCCTGCATGGTGATTCATCTTACCCTTGTTCCCTTTCTGGCTGCAGCCGGAGAACTCAAAACAAAACCTACGCAGCACTCAGTAAAAGCATTGCTTGAATTGGGTGTCCAGCCTGATATTCTCGTTTGTAGAACAGAACATTCATTAAGCGCCGAGCTCCGGAGAAAGATCGCCCTTTTCTGTAACGTCAATGTGAATGCAGTTATCGAATCTATTGATGCCTCCACAATTTATGATGTTCCAATACTGATGTATAAAGAACAGCTTGATAAAGTTGTTCTTGCAAAATTAAAACTTGCGTTACAGCATGAGCCTGAACTGGAACACTGGAAAGCATTCTTGGGCAAGCTGAAAAATCCTGTCAATGAAGTAAGGATCGGATTGGTTGGAAAATACATCGAGCTGAAAGATGCTTACAAATCCATCGCAGAAGCATTTATCCATGCAGGCGTTGCAAATGAATGCAGGGTAAAAGTAGAATGGATCCATTCTGATAAACTGGGGGAAGACAGCATCGAAAGTAAATTCGGCGGACTTCACGGAGTGCTTGTTGCACCGGGCTTTGGTGACAGGGGCATTGAAGGAAAAATTGCTGCCATCAAATATGTACGTGAAAACAACATTCCGTTTTTCGGTATCTGCCTTGGTATGCAATGCGCCATGATTGAATTCGGAAGAAATGTGCTGGGTTGGAAAGATGCACACTCCACAGAGATGAATCCGGAAACAAAGCATCCGGTTATTCACATGATGGAAGACCAGAAGAGCGTTACACGAAAGGGAGGAACCATGCGCCTCGGAGAATATTCTTGTAATCTTGTCAAAGGATCAAAGGTCGCTGCCATTTACGGCAAAACGAAAATCGGTGAGCGGCATCGCCACCGGTTTGAATTCAACAGCAAATTCCTCGATGCATATGAAAATGCGGGAATGATAGCTGCCGGTATAAATCCTGACCTAAACCTTGTTGAAATTATTGAACTTAAAAATCATCCCTGGTTTATTGGTGTACAATACCACCCCGAATACAAAAGCACTGTTGAAACACCTCACCCGCTTTTTGTAAAGTTCGTCAGAGCTGCGCTCGATAAATCAAGAGAGCAAACAAAATAAATGTCAACGTAGAAGAGTTGCAGTGCACCACCTTTGACTGCTTCTGAAAGCATTATATCATAAATAAAACAAGCCGTCCCAATTACTGAAACATCAGCAACCGGACGGCTTGTTTTGCGTTTTGACAGCTATCTAATTTTTTACAATTCTTTTCACAATTGAGCCTCCGTCAGCAGAAATTCTTGCGAGATATAAGCCGTCAGTCAAGTCGCTGAGACTAATTTCTTCAATCCTGTTTACCATTGATTTTTCCAGCAAAATGTTCTTTACCTGCCTTCCTGTAATATCGCAGATTTCAATGATTACAGCTGAATTAATACCGGGTAATGCAATGTTAATTTTGTTTTCAAAGGGATTCGGATAAACTGTAACATTTGATTCATTAAGAAAAAGTTGAGGTACACCGTTCTGGAAAAGGATCTGTCGCATAAGTGCGATTTTTTCACGCTGCGTCGTTCCATTCAGGTCTAACCAGTCATGTGTAATGATGATGGCAATCGGCTGTTTCGTCATCATTGTAGTTGAATGATCCATCCAGAAATAAGTCTCTACATGGTGGGTTTCTATCGGGCCGTAGTTAACAATGTAGTCCTCAACAACCTTGAGCCTTGCAACATTTGAAAAATTTCCCCCTGATTGCGCTTCCAGCTGGAGTGTTCCGTGTCCATCATAAGTTGTGGTTGATCTGCCATTTACAAATGCAACTCCGGTTGAACCCATCATGGAATCAGATGATGATTGACCATAAGACATTGGATAGTCAAACATCGTATATCCGGTGTTAAGGTTGGTGATAGAAAAATCGATATGTGTTCCAACTTTCTTCAGGTCACCAGTGAAAGTGGGTCCTACCTGGAAGAACTCATAGCGTGGAGAAAAGCCGTTTTGAATGATTTCTGCAGCTAAATTTGAATTTGCTCCGAAAGTTGCAGCATCGTTTGTAAGGGCGGTTTGCTTCCAGTTGTACTGCCTTGTGGTCAACTGTCCATGCATAGATGCAAGATTCCAGACAACGCCTGCACCTGCCTGACCTGGTTGGGCTGTGGATGTATCATCTACGATCTTATAAACGTATATATCTCCTAAACTTGGATTATACGCTGAAGTAATAACCGGCTGTGAAACAGCATAAAAACTGATAAAGATTAATTGAAAGGTAAGGATTTTTTTCATTCGTTTTTTTTAATTGTGCCGCAAGATAACAAACAGACATTGTTTAAAGCAAAAAAATCTGGTCATCCTGTAAACACTAAAATATTAGAATTTGTTTCAAAACCGCAAGGAATTCTCATTCACCTACACCCTTAAGTCATTCATCCCACATTTGTGTAAGTTAGCAAAAAATATGATAAGTTTCTTATAATTTAATTGAAAAACAAACAAATACTACCTATCTTGGCGTCCTAATTGGGTTAGAAAAGGTAAATTATTTCCTGCCCCATTTTTGATTTATACTTATTCGAATATCACAAGTAAATATTTTAAAATAATGAAATTAAACTCTAAGTTATTTTCCCGAGTTTTATTTATTTCTCTGTTGTTCCTCGCTTGCCTTACCTATAAAGGGTTTGGGCAGAATACCGGAATAAATTATTCCTATACCTCTGCTGCGAATGCGTTTACAGCAAATAACGGAGCTATCTTTGCAGGAAGTGCCGGAACTGATGATGCCGTTTATACAATTACGCCAACCGCTATCACCTGGCCTAACGGTTTTTATTACGGAAACAAATATTATGGACCAACCTCAACAATTTATGTCTCTACCAATGGTTGGATGTCATTTATTAATCAAGGAGGTTCGCTTCCAGGAAATAGCTTAGCAACTACCCCCGGCATAATTGCACCGCTTTGGGATGATTTAAAAGTTGGTGCCGCAGGAAATGTTAATTGGAAAATAACCGGCTCCGGTGTTACCAGAAGGTTAATTGTCGAATGGAGTCAAATGCTTTGGGATCATTCTGCTACAATCCAGGCGCTTAGTTTTCAGGTAACTTTATATGACGCAGGAAATACAACGCCAAATGTCATTGACTTTAAGTATTTAAATAACGGAACCGGAACAACAAATATTAATAACGGGTCTGGCGGTGCTTCTGTTGGACTTTCCGGCTATTGTTCAGGTGATTTTTATAGTTATGCATTTCCTCCGGGAGCCGGTGCTCCTGTTAAAACAGCAGAGGTAATAACATTGAATTCACACCCAGTTCAGTCAAACATATTTAAACATACTCCTGCGGTTCATCCTAATAATGAATGTGCAAGTTCATTCAATCTGGGGACTTTCAGTGCCTCATCTTCATTGTCACGTTGGCTATCAACAACGCTTCATTCCACTCAAACAGCAGGTGCACCAGGCTGCGGAGCCCCTGCAACATGGGCCGACATATGGTATACATTCACCAAACCTGCTAACATTACAAATTTTGAATTATTTACTGATAGCCTGGACTGTAGAGGTGCTAGCTATAAAACCGGTATAGAAGTCTTTTCGTCATGCCCTGTCGGAGCACCATTAAATTGCGATTTTGGTAGTGTCGGTCCTGCGGGAACAAATGCTTCTTCATATTTAAATATTACCGGACAACCTTGTGCAGCAACCCAATATTGGGTGCGCCTTTTTACTTCTGATACATTGTACAAAGGCTATTTCCGTTTCAACATTCGTCCTCCGGGAAGAACCTGCACCTATGCAAATAATATTACCGGATGTGGACTACCCTATTCTTCTCCTGCTGCCCTATCTACCTGCGGTTTTGTGAATGACTATGACAGCCTTTTTGCTTCCTGCCACAGCCGCGTACAGCATGGTGAAGATTATATTTTTTCTTACACCGCTCCTTCTAACCAGTGCGTAAACCTTTCGCTCAACAATACTCCTGCAGCTTCAAACCCGGGATTGTTTATTTATGCCAATGGTTGTCCTGCACCATATTTAGGCCCGGCCGGAACTGAAGTATGCTATGGTAACGTTTCCGGACCGGGAGGAGCGCCTGTACAATTTAACAATGTTATGCTCACAGCAGGCCAAACTTACTACTTCGTGATTGACTACGATAGCTCAGGTGCTACGCCTTGCCTCACCGGATGGGACCTCACGATTACTGTATCCGGCGGAAGTGCCATAGAAGATTTATGTTCGAACGGTACAGCGGCAATCCCGATCACTATTTCATCCAGCTGCGTTGGATCGATTAATTACAACAACAGTTGCGCTACTCCATCAGGTGCTGGCACTGTTCCTGTTCCCTCTTGCGGAAATTTTACAGATGGAATTACTCCTGATGTATGGCTGAGATTTACTTCCAATGCAGTGATCACAACCCCTTATCAGATCAATGTGGACCTTGGAAGCGCACCCGCCGCGCAAGACCTTGCCATGCAGATTTATACCGGTACGTGTCCCGGAGCATTTGCTCTTGTAGCGGGCGCATGCGATGATAACAGCAATGGATTGATGCCGTCTATATCTTTCCTGCCAACTGCATCAACAAATTACTACATCAGACTCTGGTCAAACAATGGAACCAAACCCGGTAATTTTAAAGTATGTGTGCTTTCCGGTTGCACTCCTCCAAATGATTTGTGTGCTGGTGTAGTTACAATGGCTGTTGCACAACCTGTTGTAGGTGATAACGGGTGCTCAACTGGTACCGGTGAACCAAATAATCTTTCCCTTTCCGGAGTTAATTCTGGCTGCTGGACAAACACGGGTGGTGCGGGACAATTGCATACCGTATGGTACAACTTTGTAGCAACGAATGCACAAATGAGAATGCGCCTGCGGCTTCTTACTTTGTTCGATTCTCAAATGGCCCTCTATTCTTCAACCGGTGCAGGAGCAAATACCTGCGCTGGAACATTCAATCAGATTTTCTGCAATGACAACGGACCAAATACCTGTGGTGCCGGTGGAACAATCAGGTGGTCTGAAATTACCGCTACCGGATTAACAGTTGGATTTACTTATTTCCTTCGTGTAGACGGATTAAACGGAAATACCGGAACATTTGAATTAACACTCATGGATGGCACAAATCCATTTCCTCCAATCAATACTCAGGATTGTGCTTTACCTCAAAATATTTGCAGTGGAAGTAATTTGACTGTTGCAGATCCGGGCTATCAGGGTACAGGGAATGTTTGTGACATGAATACCGGTGGTTCTACTTGTATGGCTGCCGGCGAACGGGGTTCTGCATGGTTCCTATGGTCAATGACAGGGGCCGCAGGAACCGGAACTGACATGAACTTTTTAATAACACCAAACTCACCAAATGATTATGACTTTATCATTTATCTGGTTGATACAACTTCAATGATGAATGGTAATCCGGGAGGGGATGGAGTACCTGCAGTTGCAAATTATTGCAGCCAGGTAGCCAACTCATCAGCCTTTCCTGCTGTTTCCTGCAATTGGTCAGCATGTGGAACTACCGGATGCAATACCTCCGCAGGTACACTTGCTGTTCCGGGCGGTTATTACCAGGGAGGTGGTGGAGCACCTTGCATCGTACCTGCAATTCACATGCCTCCGGGCATGACAGGAACGTTCCTTCTTCAAACCAGTAACTATACAACATCAACTGCCGGATTCACTTTAAGTTTCCCTGCTCCAACAAATGCACAGATAAGTACCTCTCCGGTGTCAATGACATGGACAGGTCCGGCAACAGGTATTAGTACTGTTTGGAATACAGTTGCCAATTGGGTTCCAGGGAACTGTGGTGTTATTCCCGATTGTGGAAATCAGGTTGCAGCCATCATTGGTACCAGTGTTACGGGTTCATATCCTGTTATTACTGCAAACCAGAACGTAAAAAATCTTACTATCAATCCGGGCGCCTCTCTTTCTATTACCGGTGCAGGAGTAACACTCTCAATCTGTGGTAATTTTACAAATAACGGCACACTGAATTGCGGTGTAGGGACAAATGTTACTTTTATTGGTGCACTTGCCCAGAGTATCAGTGGAACTTTTGCAGCTGCCTCTAATAATTTTTACAACCTTGTGGTGAATAAGGCCGGCGCATCTGCATTGACTTTTAACACCAATATTTATTGCCAGGGAAATTTCACTGTTTCAGCGGGTGTAGTTAATGTAAACAGTAAAAATATTGAAGTCGGTGGTAATTTCTACAACGTAAATGGCAATACTAGTTTATCCGGATTGGGCGCCGGAGCACTTGCCAATACACTTTCATTTACGCGCCGCAGCGCAGTGAATCAGCTATTCCAGAATGATGGTGCCAACCTTATTCTAAATAATGTTAGCATGCGACAGTTGGTTGCTGGGGGTACATTGACGTTGAATTCCAATGCAACAAGTGATCTTATTATCGGTGCTTTCGGCACCTTATCTTTGGGAACAGGTGGCTTAGGTCAGGAAGGTGTAATTGTTACTCCTACCGGAACTGCAAGAGAAGTAAGTGTCTTGAATTCTACTGCCGCCGCTTGTAATGCAGGTTGTGCATCCAGTTACGTTTCAGGAAAATTAAGAAGAGCCATTGCAACTGCAGCAAATTCATATAACTTTCCTGTTGGACTTTTAGGAACAGGATACGAACGCGCAAATATTACTTATACGGCAGCCCCAACTGCAACTTATAGTTTGCTTGCACAATTTAAAACCTGGGGCGGAGCCAACTGTGCATTTCCTGCCGCTTTCGGACCAACTGCCAGTGAATGTGTAATTGCTACTTATGATGCATTACCATATTTTAATCATGGCTATTGGAACATTGATGCAAGTGTTGGTGCACCAACCGGTACCTATACTGCAACTATGTATAATACTGCAATGAGTAACAATACAGGTATGGGATGGACATTGGTCAAAGCGACTTCTGGCACATGTTCATTTGCCTTATCCGGCAATTGCAATGCAGCAAGTACAGCTGCTGCAACGATCAGAACATCCCTGACTGGTTTTTCTGATTTCACAACTGTGCAATCTCAGACCCCTCTTCCAATTGAACTGTTAAGTTTCGATGCGAAGGCAAATAATTCAGGAGTGCTTTGCAGCTGGATTACTGCAACAGAAACAAACAACGATCATTTTGATATTGAGCGTAGCAAGACCGGAGTTACATTCACCAAGATCGGTGAGATGAGAGGCTATGGCGCCGGAACATCTGTTCATAATATGGAATATAAATTCCAGGATGAAGATGTGTGTACAGGTACACTTTACTACCAGTTGAAACAGGTTGATATCGATGGCAGGTTTACTTATAGTGACATTGTTGCAGTAAATTGTAAAAATGCACTCTTAAGCCTCGCACCAAATCCGGCACATACTAACATAAACCTGAACTTCTTTGAGCCGCAAAGTGGAAAAGTAGCTGTTGAAGTTGCAGATATTATCGGACAAATATTACTGATTAATGAATTCGATGTAGAGAAAGGATATAATGACAAAATCGTTGATGTTTCTTCTCTTGCAAGTGGAGTTTATTATCTGAAGATAATTAATCGAAATTCGCAACAAGATGAGGTTGCAAGGCAGATTAAATTTCTAAAATACTAAACAACAAAGAAAATATCCGGACTGTCGGCAGGCAAGGATTACGCTGATCATCCGGGCTATTCACCTAAAAACGTTATTTCATACGTCTGTATTGGTATTGGCGTATGTTGAGTCTATATTCTAAATAATATTGAATATTGATTTCAATTAAATGAATCCAACGTTTGAAAATGAATAGCTATTAACAACCAAAAAAAAGTGCCCATGAAATCAATTTACTTCCGTTTCAGAAATGCTTTATTGCTGACTGCCTTTCTGCTTGCTTATCATTCCGGTAATGGCCAGACTACCGGTATCAATTATGCATTCACACAACCGGGCGGTTCCATGACCTTTAATAACAGTTCTGTCGGTTCTGTTACCGTTCATGCAGGAAGCGTTGATGACGCACTGGTATCATTTCCTGCATCATCTGTGGCCGGATGGGCCGGGTTTTATTATGGAGGAGTTTGGTATCCTCAGGCTTCCACTACATTTTATGTATCATCTAATGGTTGGGTTTCTGTTGGAAAGACAGGTGATCCTGTTCCACCAAGTTCATTGCCCATAAACAATCTTACTACCAACCCTTATCGTATAATGGCACCTCTTTGGGATGATTTAAAAGTTCATGCAAATGGATTGGTTACATATAAAAATACAGGAGCACCTGGCACCCGTGTATTGGTAATAGAATGGAGAGGAATGTACTGGAACAATACTGCCGCTGATACTGCAATTTCATTTCAGGTCAGGATATTTGATAATAACCAGGGCGCCGCTGCTAATCGAAACAAGATCGAATTCAGATACAAGAGAAACACTAATTCAACTCTTTGGGTAACAGCCGCTTCAGCATCAATCGGATTGAATGGATTTTGTTCAAAAGATGTCTTTGCATTCACTTCCGTTGCAGGAGCACCCCTCAAAACCACACCGGAAATTCAAACGCTTGCTACAAAGCCAAGTGATTCTCAGGTACACACCTTTACTCCAACAGTACATCCTAACGATAATTGCGCAGGAGCTTTATTAATGGCTTTCAATCCGGGCTTACCATTGATATCTTCTATCGGGACAACATTGCATTCTACACAGACAGCAATTGCAATACCCGGTTGCGGTGGCGTTGCAACTACAAGCGATGTGTGGTACACTTTTACCAAACCTGCAAACATTACCAATTTCGAAATTTTTACCGACAGCGTTGATTGCCGGGGATCTGTAAACTATGGGATGGGAATGGAAGTTTATACTGCCTGTGGTGGCGCACCGGTTGCCTGTAATTATGGTTCAACAGGACCCGCCGGAACCAATGCTACTTCATACCTGAATATGACCGCACAGCCATGTGCGCTTCAGAACTATTGGATAAGGGCCTTTTCAAAAGATACTTCATACAGAGGGTATTTCCGCATCAATATAAGACCTCCGGGAAGAGACTGTACTTACGCTACCGACATCTCAGGTTGCTGCTCTGGTCTTCCGTTTAATTACAGTTCCCCTACTCTGCTATCTACTTGTGGTTTTGCAAACGATGTTGATAGCAATGCTGCTTGCGGAAGTTTGGTTGAGCGCGGTCAGGATTATGTTTTCAAATTCACTCCTTGTGCGACCATGTGTGCTACATTCAATCTGAACAATACTACTTTGGGATCGAATCCCGGAATGTTCATTTATTATAATCCACCTTGCGTGGGTGGTGCTGCATGTGTTGGAAGTGTAACCAGCGTGGGTGGCGGAGTGCTCACTTTTGCAAATGCTACACTGGCTGCAGGAAATACTTATTACATTGTAATCGATTATGACAGCGGTGGATTTACACCATGTCTTACAGGTTGGGACATTACAATTAGCGGAGCCGCTCCTCCTGTTCTTACTTATGATAATTGTGCAACACCACAGTTATTCGCTGCAACCGTAGGTGCCTCCTGTGTAGGAGCTGTTGACTTCAATAATAACTGCGCAACACCGTCTGCAGCAGGAACTGTTCCGCTTCCGGGTTGCGGTAGTTTTACTGACGGAGTAACACCTGATGTATGGTTTACCTTCAATTCACTTTCTACAAATCCACATCAGATCAACATTGATTTAGGAACTGCACCCTCTGCTCAGGATATGTCGATGGCTATCTATACCGGTGCATGCGGTGGACTTACACTGGTTAGTTGTGATGACAACAGCAATGGTACAATGCCATCACTTACCATAACACCTCCGGGTGCCGGAACAACATATTATGTAAGGCTTTGGTCGAACAACGGAACCAAGCCCGGCAATTTCAGGATTTGTGCAATACAAGGTTGTACGCCAACAAACGATCTTTGTACAGGTGCAGTTTCACTTACTGTAGGTGTTCCCGTTCAAGGTGATAATGGTTGTTCAACAGGAACTACAGAACCTTCATCCGGGGTAGCGCCTGTATGCTGGACTGCAGGAAGCTTAAATACAGTATGGTATTCTTTTGTTGCCACCAATACACAAATGAGAATCCGCACAAGATTGCTTACCATGTTTGATTCACAGATTGCATTGTATTCACTTCCGACAGGTTGTGGTGGAGCATTCACCATGCTTTTCTGTAATGACAATGCGCCTGCATCCTGCGGATTCGCAACAAACAGAAATTCCGAGATCACAGCTACAGGTTTAACTATCGGAACAACATATTATGTAAGGGTTGACGGCACAGCAGCAAATACCGGAACTTTCGAAATTATTGTAATGGATGGTACAACACCTTATCCTCCAATTCAGCAACAAGATTGTGTTTTACCAATTAACGTATGTAACAGCTCTTCATTTACTGTTGCAAACCCAGGATTCCAGGGTACAGGTAACGTTTGCGATTTCACTACCGGATCATGCCTTGCAAGCGGGGAACGTGGATCTGCCTGGTACACATTTTCAGTTACCGGACCTCAAACATTACAGTTTACAATTACTCCCAACTCACCTAACGATTACGACTTTATGATTTGGTGTGTTGATACAGTTTGGAATAATAATCCACTTCACTCATTCCCTACAGTTCCAAATTATTGTAGCAGTTTAATGACCGGTGCATCGTTTCCATGGTACAGTTGTAACTACTCAGCAGTTGGAACAACAGGTTTAAACCTTTCATGTCTGGGAGTTGCAGCAACTATTCCATCAGCTCAACCGGCAACTCAGTGTGGTGGATTCAATCAGGCACTTACTATTCCTGCAAACATGACAGCTACGTTTGTATTGAACGTAAGTAATTTCACTACCTCAACAACAGGCTTTACCATGAACTGGAATGGAACGGTATTGAATAGCAATCCACCAAGTATGACATGGCAGAATTCATCAACTTCCGCATGGACAACATTGCCTAACTGGTATCCTAATAATTGCGGTGCAGTACCTGATTGTATAAATCAGGTTGGGGCAATTATTGCCGGAGGCGCATGGCCAATGCCCGTTCTCAGTGCAAATCAAACTGTGAAAGACATCACCATCAACGCGGGTGCCTCGCTAACCATTAATGCCGGAGTAACATTAAATGTTTGTGGAAACTTTACCAATAATGGAACCATCAATTGCATTGCAGGAAGTACCGTACAATTTATTGGCAGTTTGAATCAATCAATCAATGGAACTTTCCTTGCTGCACTAAATAATTTTGCAAACTTCACCGTAGCAAAAAGCGCCGGAACACTTACCCTTAATACAAATATTTTTGCGAGAGGAAATTTCTCGATCAACGGACCAACCGGAATAGTAAATGTGAACAGTAAAAACATTGAAGTGGGAGGCAATTTTTATAACTACAATGGAACAACAAGCTTTACAGGACATGGCGCCGGTGCACTTGGAAGCACATTAACTTTTACAAGGCGTTCAGGTGTGAACCAGCTTTTCCAGAATGATGGCACAAATCTTACGCTGAACAATGTAACGATGAATCAAATTGTTGCCGGCGGTTTGGTATCATTAAATGCGAATGCAACAAGCAATATGACCATCGGCCCATTTGGAACATTGACATTAACACAGGGAGTAATTGTGACCGGAGCAGGAACAGCTAGGGAAGTAAATGTAACGAACAGCGCTGCAACTGCATGTACGCCGGGAAATGCCACAAGCTGGGTGTTCGGATTGTTAAGACGGTCTATTGCAACAGCAGCCAACTCATACAATTTTCCGGTGGGTACATTAACGAATTACGAGCGTGCAAATATCAATTATACCGCTGCACCAACTGGCATTTATAACCTGCTTGCCCAATTCAAAGTATGGGGTGGAACAAATTGTGCTTTCCCCGGACCTGGCCCTGCGGCAAGTGAATGTGTAACTGCAACATATGCAGCATTGCCTTATTTCGACCATGGCTACTGGAGCATTGATGCAAGCATCGGGGCTCCAACAGGAACTTATGAAGCGACCATGTACAATGTGGGCATGACCAATAATACTGGAGCAGGATGGACAGTTGTGAAGGCAATATCAGGGTCCTGTGCATTTGGATTGCCGGGAGGCTGCTGGATTCCAAGTACTGCTGCACAAACACGAAGAGTGGGCTTGAGCGGATTCTCTGATTTTGCAACTGTTCAATCGCAAACTCCACTACCAATTGAATTATTATTGTTTGAAGCTGAACAAGTATCCGGTAAAGTATCTTGCAAATGGATAACATCAGTGGAAATTAACAATGACCATTTTGATGTTGAACGTAGTACAGATGCATTAAGCTATACAGTGATTGGCTCAGTAAGAGGATTTGGTCCGGGCACAACAGCGAACAACCATTATTACCAGTTTAAAGACGGAGATTTCTGCAGCGGAAAAGTTTATTACAGGTTGAAACAGGTGGACATGAACGGTGCCTTCACATACAGTGATGTGGTAAGTGTAAGTTGCAAAAACACCCTTCTCAATCTGTCTCCGAATCCAACAGCAAACAATGTTGTGCTTACCTTTTACGAAAACAACGATGGTGATATTACCGTGGAAGTTACTGATATGGTGGGTCAGATCGCATTGAAAAAACAATTACATGTACAGGCCGGATATAATGAAGTTGAAGTTAGCGTTTCTGAATTACCATATGGCGTATATTACTTGAAGATATTAAATAAGGATCCACTGCAGGCCGAGGTTGCCAAGCAGGTAAAATTCCTTAAATATTAAACTTAATAAACAAAAATAGCCGGTTGAAAAACCGGCATTTTTTGTTTTTGGGTAGTTTTTTTGTAATTAAAATATGTTTATCTTTCGCATGCAAATTGCGCTGTTGAATACCGGAAATATTCAGCCTGCAAATCAGGGCAGAATTATTTTTTTGGTTTTTAATAAATGAACTTTTTTGACCCCCTTTAAGTTTAATTATATAAAAATAGCATTCGCATGAATTATACATCTACCCGCTTATTTGGTTGGCTATCAGTTGTAATTATTTTCTTTTTGAATGTCCGGATGAGTTATGCACAATCAACAGGAATAAATTATACATATTTGACACAACCGTACGGAGCATGGGCAGCCAATGCAGGAACTGCTGTCATCGCAGCAAATTCTGATGATGTACTCACCTCCTTTACACCGGTTAATGGCACAGGTACCAATCAATGGAGCGGATTTTTTCTGGGAAGCAGGTATTTTCCCGGAGGAATACCAATTTATGTTTCATCAAACGGATTCTTTTCTTTCCTGAATCCCGGAACATCCTTACCTACAAACAGTCTGGCAACAAATCCATTCGGAATCATAGCACCTATCTGGGATGATTTAAGAGTTGGACCTGCCGGCAATGTTAATTGGAAGCTTGTGGGTGGCGCAACTACCAAGAGAATGGTAATAGAATGGAACGGAATGTTGTGGGATAAAAGTGCCGGCATAGTTTCCCAAAGTGTACAGGTAACGATTTATGATAAGAGCCATGCAACTTTGGCAAATTACATTGACATCAAATATTTCAACCACGGATTCACGGGAACAACCAATATTAATAATGGTTCCGGAGGTGCATCAATCGGAGTAAGCGGGTTCTGCGCAAGAGACTTTTATTCATGGGCCAGCTCACCGGGTGCAGGTGCCCCGGTTAAAACAGCTGAAACCACAACACTAAACTCACACCCTTCATTAACATTTTTTTACCGTCTTATACCAACTTTGCACCCCAATGACAACTGTGGGTCTGCTCAAGCAGTTACCTTTAATCCGGCACTGAGTGTAAATTCAACTATAGCAACAACCCTCCATTCAACCCACCTTGCAGCACCGGCCGCCTGCTGGGGTGCTCCGATCACGATTGCCTCAGACGTATGGTTCACTTTTACAAAGCCTGCCAATGTTACCAGCTTTGAAATATTTACCGATAGCCTGGATTGCAGAGGCGCCAATTATAAAACAGGATTAGAAGTATATGCTTCCTGCGCAGGTGCGGCGATAGCCTGTGATTACGGAAGTGCAGGACCCAATTACATGAACAGTACAGGCGCAATTGTTCCGACAAATGCTTCTTCGTATCTCAATTTAACCAACGCCACCTATGCGGTACCTTGCGCAAGCCAGCAGTATTGGGTGCGGGTTGCAACTGATTCCACCTACAAAGGATATTTCCGTTTCAATATTCGTCCATCAGGCAGAGAATGCGCTTTTGCAACAAACATTACACCATGTGGACTTCCGTATACAGCACCACCAGGCCTTTCAACGTGTAATTTTGGAAATGAGTACGACAGCACAAATTCCGATTGTCACAATTCCTTCAACAAAGGCAGTGACTATATTTTTTCATATACGCCTCCTGCAACGGTTTGCGTTGATTTTCATCTGGCCAATACACCCGCAAATTCATTCCCCGGATTGTTCATTTACAATGGCTGCCCAACTTCCGGAAATTGCCTGGGATCACTGTCCGGCAGTGGTGGCGCGGCAGCAATGAACTTCAATAACATCACGCTGGCAACAGGCAACACCTATTATTTTGTTGTTGAATATGACAGTACCAATATTACTCCTTGTCTGAGCACATTTGATTTTAGTATCACACTTAATGCTACTTCTCCGCCTGTTTATGACAACTGCTTGAATGCCCCCAATGTTCCTGTTAATACTTCAACATCTGCTAATTGTACAGGGCCATTCACATATTATAATAGTTGCGCAACACCATCAGCATTGGGAACAGTTCCTGTTCCTCTATGTGGAACTTTTACTGACGGTGTTACGCCTGATGTTTGGTTTCGATTTACTTCCACAGCAGCAGCACAAGCGCATACCATCAATGTAAATCCGATGTCTCCTTATGCAGGAACAGCTCAGGATTTATGTATGCAGATATACTCAGGTACCTGCGGAGCCCTTGTACCTCTTGTAGGAGCTTGTGATGACAACTCTAGTGGCTTTAACTTGCCTGCGCTTACTTTTGTACCACCTGCAACAGGTACACAGTATTATATACGGCTCTGGTCAAACGACGGAACACAGCCAGGTAATTTTAATATATGCGCAATCGTGGGTTGTACTCCTGCGAATGACTTACCATGCAATGCAGTGAACCTAACGCTTGGTACGCCTGTTAATGGTGACAATGCATGTTCTTCAGGCGCCACCGAGCCCGGAATTGCATCCTGCTGGGATGCAGGAACACTGAATACGGTGTGGTATAAATTCACCCCGACATTTACCGGTAATGTGAATATACGCACCCGTTTGTTTTCGCTCTTTGACTCACAAATTGCAGTTTACAATGGCCCTTGCGGACCTGCGATGACTCAGATTGGCGCTTATTGCAATAATGACATTACTGAAGGATGTGCCGGAGCAACACGAACATACAGACATAGTGTAATCAATGGCTTCCCTGTAACCAGTGGAGTGACCTACTACGTCAGACTTGATGGCAGAGCTGCGAATACCGGAACTTTCGAAATTCTCGTTATCGATGCTTTACAACCATTGCCTCCGGTTCCATTGCAGGACTGTGTAGTCGCACAAACAATTTGCTCCAATACAACCTTTACCGTTGCTGACCCCGGTTATCAAGGTATAGGTCACTATTGTGATCTTGGCGCAGCACCCGGTTGCTTTATTGGAGAGCGGTCCTCAGCATGGTATCTAGTATCAATACAAAACCCTGCGCCTCCGGGAAGTTTTTTTCAGTTCAGTATAAATCCATTCGCAGGCACAGATTATGATTTCTTTGTGTGGAGGGTTGACGGCGTTGCTAACTATTGTTCAATTCTCAATACCTATGCTTCATTTCCATGGTATCGCGGAAGCTGGACAGATACTTATGGACCTACAGGCGTTTCACTGGCGAGTGGCTCAGGAACTACCTCGCAATGTATAGGCGCTGTAGGACCTGCATTTCACCCTGCTTACCCTGTAACAGGCGGAGAAACATTTTTAATCCTTGTTAGTAACTGGTGGGGTAATACTTCCGGCTTCCAGATGGATTGGCTTGGAACTCCTGTAAGCGGTGCTCCTCCTGTTCGTTACTGGCAAAATGCAACGGATTCATTATGGTCTAATACTTTTAACTGGGCTCCATTGTGCGGTGGTGTACCCGATTGTGCCAACCAGATTTCCGGTGTGATCACAAACAGCACGGCATTTTCTCCTTATGTTGCAACAAGCACAACAATAAAGGACATCACGATCAATGTGGGTGCAACACTACGGCTTGCACCGGGAGTCAGACTTGATGTTTGCGGAGATTTTACAAATAACGGAACGTTAACATGTGGAGCCGGATCAACGATCAGATTCATTGGTACGGCAGCGCTTCAAAATATCAATGGTACTTTCTCTGCAACAAATTCATTTCCGAATTTTGTAGTAAATAAAACCAGCGGAACAGTAAGAATGAATACGCATATCTATATATCGGAAAATGATTCTATTCTTTCCGGGATCGTAGATAATAATCTGAAAAATACCTTTCTGAAGGGAAGTTTCTACAATTACAATGGAGCCACGAGCTATACAAATATGGGTTCCGGAGTCGGTGGAAGCACCCTTTCATTTACCGGAACTGCCAACCAGAATTTTACAAACTTGGCAAACAATCTGACCTTGAATAATGTGACTGCATTTCAGGTACCGTCATCTACAATTACGCTAACTGCAGGTGCATTTAACAATATGACTTTGGGTACCGGTGGTGTACTCACGCTGACCGCCGGAAAAATTGTTACCGGTGCACTCATGGTTAATATTACGAATACTTCTGCTGCGGCAGTTACATCCGGAAATATTTTCAGCTTTGTTCAGGGCAATCTCAGAAGGTCAATGCCGACATCCGTTGGTACCTATCAATATCCAGTCGGTGAAGCAACAAAAGGTTATCAGCGTTTCTCCTTAACATATACAACTGCACCGACAACAGCACACACGATCACTGCAAAATTCAGTCAGTGGACTTTATTACCTGCAAGCGGGCCGGCAGTAGTCGAATGCATTACCGCCGACTGGTCATGTTGTTCACCTTATGATAATGGATACTGGACAATGGATGCCAGTATCGGGTTAGGCGTTGGAACGTATACAGCCAATGCTTATCCACTGAGCGTAACCAATGATATCGGTGCTGCTCCGAATGGTTACTCTATCATGAAAGCAGCATCAGCCAGCGGCGCAGGTCCATGGACAATGCAGGGAACCTGCGTAACACCGGGAATGGGTGTAAATCCAGTATCAAGAACAGGCTTAAACTCCTTCTCCGATTTCGGCGTTGTTCAATACCTTTCTCCCCTGCCTATTGTTCTTCTTCATTTCGATGCCGAGCAAACAATTGAAGGAACAGTGCATACTTCATGGGCTACTGCCTCCGAGATCAACAATGACCATTTCGAAGTTGAAAGAAGCATAGATGGAAATGAGAATTTCAAGGCTATTGGCAATGTCAAAGGATTTGGCTCCGGAACCACTACACAAAACCATTATTATTCACTTCGTGACCAGGAAGAATGCAATGGGGTTTATTATTATCGTCTCAAACAGGTTGATATTGATGGACACTTTACCTACAGCAATACCGTTGCAGTCAGATGCAAGGAAAAGAATTCTGTAGTATCTGTTTACCCGAATCCATCAAATACCATGATCAATGTTAGTTTCTTCGAAGCAACCGATGGTAATTTAAACCTTGAAGTTTTGGATATGTACGGTAGTGTAGTTTCTACAGACCAATTCGTTGTAAAAAAAGACCTGAATAATATAGAATTTAAAATTGAGCATCTTTCGAATGGCTTTTATTACCTTCAGTTGAAGAATACAGATGCACTTCAGGAAACGACCAGGCAGGTTAAGTTCCTCAAATATTGAGGATTAGGATATCCTTAAAAATGCCGCTTTGTCTGATTCAGGGCGGCATTTTTATTTGAATATTTTATGCTAGCGTATTTTCTATATTTGCGCCCCAATTAAATTTTGACATGGACAAAAACTCCGTAATCGGACTTTTTCTTATCGGTATTCTCATTATAGCTTATTCGGTTTATACGCAACCGACAGAGCAGGAACGTCTCGCTTCACAGCATACTGCAGATTCAATTGCGGCAATTAATAAAACCATTGTTCAAGAGCAGACGGCCCGTGAGAAGAGCACTGTTGCTGTCGCTTCACCGCTTGCGGAAACAATGCTGAGTGATTCCGTAAAAAAAGAAATCGCATTACAGGAATTTGGAAATTTTTCAGATGGGGCCGCCGGAAAAGAAGAATTCTACACTGTGGAAAATGACCTCATGAAAGTTTCGATCTCATCGAAAGGAGCAATCATTAAGTCTGTAGAACTGAAAAAATACAAAACACATGATGGAGAGCCCGTGAGACTGATGAGCGGCGATTCATCAACTTTCAACCTTTCCTTTCCGGCCCAAAACCGTTCAATCAATTCAACAGATCTCTACTTCACTACACAGGGCATTGTTGCAAAAGGTGTGGCAAAAGTAATCTCATTCAGGCTCACGGCAGGCACCGGAAAGTACATTGAGTACAATTATTCACTGACTGACGGTAGTTACCTGGTTGGATTTCATATTGATCTTGTAAATCTCAATGATGTGATTGCACCGAACGCTACTTATTTGGCTTTCGACTGGAGAGAGAACGTGATCCAGCAGGAGCAAAGCATTGCCAATGAGCGGGCCGCTACCACCATCTATTATCATTTTATGGACGACGAGGTAGATAAAATAAGCCCTGCAGATGCTGAAGAACAGTCGTTAAAAACCAAAGTCAAGTGGATGGCATTTAAGCAACAGTTTTTTACATCTGTGCTGATTGCAGACAATTCATTCGATTCACCTGTGGTGGAAACAAAAATGGATGAAGGTCAGACGAAATATGTAAAGAGCCTCACTGCTTCATTTGCCCTCCCCTACGACCACAAGGCTTCGGAAAGCTATGGGATGAAATTTTATTTCGGACCTAACCATTATCAAACACTGAAAAAGATTGATGCCCTCGGATTGGAAAAACAAATTGATCTTGGCTGGGGTATTTTCGGATATGTAAATAAGTTCATTGTTATCCCTATTTTCAATTTCCTGAATGGTTTCAATCTAAATTTCGGGCTCATTATTCTTATCCTGACCATCATTATACGCATTATCATACTTCCATTGACTTTTGGTTCATTCAAATCACAGGCAAAAATCAAGATCCTTGCTCCTGAGATCAAAGAGATCAATGACAAATTCGGGGACGATGCAATGAAGAAGCAACAGGAAACCATGGCGCTTTACAAGAAAGCAGGTGTAAATCCACTGGGCGGTTGCATACCCGGCCTCCTTCAATTACCTATCCTGATTGCCATGTTTAATTTCTTTCCAACTTCTATCGAACTCAGGCAACAGAGTTTTTTATGGGCTCATGACCTTTCCACCTATGATTCTATATTGGACCTTGGCTTTAGCATTCCCTTTTACGGTGACCATGTAAGTTTGTTTACGCTCTTAATGACGATATCCACTTTACTTTTCACAAAGCTCAACATGCAGATGACGACTGCTGCCAGTCCGCAAATGAAATGGATGATGTATATCATGCCGGTCTTGTTCCTCGGGGTTTTCAACAATTACTCTGCCGGCTTGAGTTATTATTACTTCCTGAGTAATGTTTTCGGATTGGGACAACAGTACCTTTTCAAGTTTTTTATTGATGAGGAAGCCATTCACCGCAAGATGCAGGAAAACAAAAAGAAACCTGTAAAGAAATCCGGATTCCAGCAGCGGTTGGAGCAAATGGCAAAAGAACGCGGTCACTCTGCGAAAAAGAAATAGCTTCCTTCTCAGACAACTCTGGAAGTAATGTAGCTGACTATTTCATTATATTCTTTAGGCCGGAACCAGATTATTTCTTTGTCCTTTCTGAACCAGGTCCATTGTCGTTTGGCATAATTGCGGGTATGCTGTCTGATCAGATTTATGGCTTCTTCCAGAGACAATTTTCTGTCCAGAAAATCAAATAACTCTGAATATCCTACTGTTTGTAATGCATTAAGATCGCGCAATTGATATAGGCTTTTCGCTTCATCAAGAAGATTTTCTTTCATCATCCTGAATACACGCTCATCAATCATCCGGTAAACAATTTCCCGCTCTTCCTCCAAACCTATTTTAATGATATTGAATGGTCGTTTATTTACCTTGCTTGTTCTCAGATCAGAATACTTTTTACCTGTGGTAATACATACCTCAATAGCCCTGATCATGCGATGCGGATTGTTAAGGTCGGCAGATAAATAATATTCCGGATCCAGTTCCTTCAGTTTCATTTGAATTGCCTGTATGCCATCTCTTTTAAACAAGTCATTTAATTCAAGACGGAGCCCTTCATTTCTGGCAGGCATCTCATCAGCGCCGCGGCAAACAATATCAACATACAATCCTGATCCGCCACACAGAATTGCATAATCAGAACCGGAAAAAATTTTCAGGATGCATTCAAGGGCATCTGTTTCAAATTGTCCTGCACTATAAGAATCATGAATGGAAAGTGAGTTGATCAGGTGATGCCTGACTTGATCTAGTTCATCAGGTGCAGGCTTTGCTGTCCCAATGTTCATTTCACGATAAAATTGACGTGAATCTGCAGAAACAATTTCAGAACTGAATTGCTTCGCAAGTCTAATGGCCAATGCTGTTTTACCAACTGCTGTAGGCCCGACAATAACGATCAGGTGTTTAATGAAAAAAGAGATTACAGATTAACAGAACAAAAAGATCAAATGTCTTCCTCGTCTTTGGATTCGTCATCAACGATTTCATCCATCTCCCCGTCAATATCATCTACTTCGCCTTCGTCACCTTTTAGTTCTTCAACTCCGGCCGGGATATCATCAACATCAACGCCGGCTTCTACTTCAGGCTCATCCTCTATTTCAATATCAGGAGCGGTGGATTCGTCAAAATCCTCAGGCAATGGCAGTGCAGTCCCAGGTGCAGGCGGATATTGCTTAGGTGCTTCACCAACAGTCCTGACGCATTTTGGATAAGGTATAGTATTGTCTTCTGTCGTTAATATTTTAATCAACTCGACACGGAAAGTCCACTTATCCTGTACGTCAAAAAGATAATATATTTTTTGATGAGGGTCAATGATAAAATCGCACAGACGGGAATTCCGCAGTGGTGCCACCGTGGTCTTTTCATCACCTTTCAATGCTCTGTTGGTTATCTCCTTGCCTTTTTTCCAGTAATCATCACTCATATAAAATGAAGCCTCTTTGGATGCGTCAAACCCAATATAGCTATGAATAGCATAATGAAAATCCTCAAAAGTCTGTGTTGACTTTATTTCAATGTCTCTTGAAACATCATCATAATCTTCGAAAGTAACCCTGAATTTATAAGCTGCCATGTTTGGTATTCAATTGTGAATCTGGGTTAAAAGTAGAAATAAATCCTTCATAGAAATTTCGGAACGAAAATATTTATTCATTTTTTAATTCACGACTAGTTGCAATTTTATGCATCGGCTCAAGGCCCAGTTCTTTTCCTTTTGTTAACATGAGGTTGAATGCCTCCTCAAAATTGTTGGAAATCTTCCCATCCAGGATTGCCTCCCTGATGGCATTTTTAATCTCTCCTACAGCGCGACCCGGCGGAAGGCCAAAAACCTGCATAACATATTCTCCGGTAATGGGTGGTTGCCAGTTCCGTATCCTGTCCTTCTCCTCTATCTCTTTGAGCTTTGAAGCAACAAGTTCAAAATTCTCCTGGTACTTTTTGATCTTGTATTCATTCTTCGTAGTTACGTCGGCATGACATAACACCATAAGTGTATCAACATCATTGCCGGCGTCAAATAACAACCTTCGCACAGCAGAATCTGTAACGACTTCCTGGGCCAGTACGATGGGACGCAAATGTAGTTGGACGAGCTTCTCCACGAACTTCATTTTCTCATTCATAGGCAATTTGAAATGCCTGAAAATGTGCTTTACCATCCTTGAACCTTTGTCTTCATGTCCGTGAAAGGTCCATCCATGTCCGGGCTCGAATCTTTTCGTAGCAGGCTTTGCAATATCATGAAGGATTGCAGCCCATCGCAACCACAGGTCATCGCTTACCCGGCACACATTATCGAGCACCTGAAGCGTATGATGAAAATTATCCTTGTGTCCTTTTCCATTGACATATTCAACCCCATGCAAAAGGCAAAATTGCGGAAAGATGATTTCCAGTAATCCGGTATCAAACATCAGGTTGAATCCGACAGAAGGCTTTGAAGATAAAATGATCTTATTCAATTCATCAGTGATCCTTTCCATCGAAACGATCTTAATCCTTTCCCTGTTTTTCTTTATCGCCAAAAGGGCCTGATGTTGAATTGTAAAATGAAGTTGTGATGCAAAGCGAATTGCACGCATCATTCGTAGCGGATCATCACTAAAAGTGATCTCAGGGTCGAGGGGCGTTCTTATAAGTCGGTCATGCAAATCCTGAACACCATTAAAAGGATCAACCAGTTCCCCGAAATTCGATTCTGTGAGGTGAATGGCCATTGCATTGATCGTAAAATCTCTTCGTTTCTGATCATCTTCCAGAGATCCGCTTTCGACAATAGGTTTTCTTGAATCAGACCTGTATGATTCTTTTCTGGCTCCCACGAATTCAATTTCCAGGTCATCATACTTTATCATTGCGGTACCAAAATTCTTGAAATAACTTACAGGAATATTTGGACCCAATTGTGCAGCCACCTTCTTAGCGAGCTCAATCCCGCTTCCTGTAACAACGACATCAATGTCCTTGGAATCACGCTTTAAAAAAGTATCGCGCACATATCCACCAACCACAAATGCCTGTGCGTTCAAAGCCTCAGATTGCTCGGCAATAATTTTGAATATGGGGTGTGAGAGGTGTTTTTTCACTCGGTGTCTGACGGGTTAAATAACACAAATTTATGAACACAATTGCAGTGAACTTAAATTACTTTCTGATAAATTTTACCACCCCATTCTGCCCTACTTTGATTATGGTAGATGGTTTGGCATTTGACTTTTCATCCCTGCGCAGTCCTACAATATAATCTACCCCTTCCCTGATCTTGTAATGTATGTCGGAAAAATCAGTGGGTGAATTTTCTCCACTGATATTCGCAGATGTAGAAACAATAGGTTTCCTGAACCTGCTGATCAGGTTTCTGCAAAATTCGTCCATTACGATCCTAACACCCACAGAACCATCTTCTGAAATCAGGCTAGGAGCCAGATTTTTTGCTCCATCAAGTACAACGGTAAGCGGCTGCTCACTCAGCTCCATCAACTCATAAGCCTGCTGCGGAACGTCTTTTATAAATCCGGGGAGCCGGCCGGCCTGGTCCAGCAGAATGATCAGACTTTTTGAGTCTGTCCTCTCCTTGAGGGAAAATACTTTCGTTACTGCAGATTCTTTTGTCGCATCACAACCAATTCCCCAGATCGTATCAGTGGGATAAAGTATCAATCCTCCCGCACTCAAGACCTTCAGACATTTTTCAATTTCAATTTTCATCAACTCATTCATCCTTCATTATTGTCTTTGTAAAGTGTCATCATTTGAGTTGCCATTTCCTTCGGTTGAAATTTCTTCACGTGTTCATAGCCCTCACGAACCATTTTTTCCCGGAGGACAGCATCACCTAAAACCATATTGATTTTTTGGGCAAGATCATCAGCATCATCCGGGTTGATGTAAAGGGTGCCGGACCCACCTGCTTCCGGAAGGGCTGAGGATGAGGATGTGATAACAGGTGTTCCGCTGCTCAAAGCTTCAATCACAGGAATACCAAAACCTTCGTACCGGCTTGGATATACAAATACAGATGCATACCGGTAATAAAGTTTCAAATCATCTTCACCAACATTTTCCGGATAGCTGATTCTATTCTGCAAGTGATTTGCATTTACAAATGAAATTACTTCCTCAAAATATTTTTTCTTTCTGCCAATCACAACCAGTGAAATATCCGTGACCTTTGTCAATGATTTCACAACTGTCAGAAGATTTTTTCGTTCTTCGATGGTTCCCACATAGAGAATGTACTTTTCGGGAAGATTACGCTTTTCCCGAAATTGTTTGCCGGCCCTATCGGTCGAATGTTGCGAAAACTTATCTCCACAACTCTGGTATATTACCTTTATTTTTTCTTCCGGAATATTGAAATAGTATATTACATCCTGTTTTGTCTGCTCACTTACAGCCACTACAATATCAGCATGCTTACATGCATGTCTAAATTTTTTATAATAAATATTTCTGTCAATGATCGGATACCATTCCGGATGCCTGAGAAAAATCAGGTCATGGATCGTAACAATTTTTTTTGTGGAGAATGGAATCCTTTTGGGAAGTTCATTGCTCAATCCATGGTAAACATCCAGGTTCCGGGAGCGGATATCCTCACTGATAAATGAAGAACGCCACCATGAAGAAAGAAACCCCTGCATGATCTGGGGTGGCAAAACGATCTTTATCTTCTCTGAAGACAACAGTTCTCTTCCCAATTCAGCATTTAAGCCTGGGGTAAACGCAAAATATTCATGATCCGGAAAATAATCAAGCAATGACTTCATCAATGTCCGGGCATAATTACCCAATCCACTAGAATTCATGAAAGCCCGTTTGGCGTCAAAACCGATGCGCATTTGGATTATTGGTTGATAGGTTGATATGCTGGGATTAATCAGGCAGAGACATTATAATCGCGCAGGGCATCATTGAGGGAAGTCTTGGTATCAGTGCTTGCTTTTCTCTTTCCGATGATCAACGCACACGGCACCTGATATTCTCCGGCAGGAAATTTCTTTGGGATACTTCCAGGGATAACAACAGAGCGGGATGGAACAATTCCACGGTATTCGACAGGTTCCTTTCCGCTCACATCAATAATCTTTGTGGACTGTGTAAGCACCACATTGGCGCCCAATACGGCTTCCTTTTCAACGCGCACACCTTCAACCACAATACAGCGCGAACCGATAAAGCAATTGTCTTCAATAATGACGGGAGCAGCCTGAACAGGTTCCAGCACCCCTCCAATGCCTACCCCCCCGCTTAAATGGACATGCTTTCCAATCTGTGCACAGCTACCAACTGTTGCCCATGTATCGACCATTGTACCTTCATCGACAAATGCACCAATATTCACATAAGAAGGCATCAATATAACACCTTTGGAAAGGTAACTACCATATCTTGCAATACCATGAGGCACTACACGCACACCAAGGGAAGCATAATCTTTTTTGAGTGGGATCTTATCATGAAATTCCATAGGGCCGGCTTCCATAACATGCATCTGTTGAATGGGAAAATAAAGAATCACTGCCTTCTTAATCCATTCATTCACAATCCAACCGGAGGCAGAAAGTTCAGCTACACGCAATCTTCCTTTGTCAAGCTCTTCTATCACATTGCGAATGGTTTCTTTGAACTTTTCTTCATTGAGAAGTGCCCTGTTATTCCATACCTGTTCGATGAGTTCTTTCATGGTGCAAAGAAAGGGAAAAGGAAGAAGAAGAAAGGCAAAAGTCAGAAGTCATTAGGTCAATAAGTCATAAGTCAAAAGTTAGAAGTTACAAGTTACAAGTTAGAAGGCAACAGGGGAGGAAATTGCGCAATTAACAAATGCATAATCCCTTTTAGAACATCTTTTTACGGATTCCTTGATATATTTGACCAACTTTATAATTATGAAAGAAATCACGGTTCAGGAATTCAAACAAAAACTCGACAACAAGGAAGACATACAGGTTATTGATGTCAGGGAGGAATATGAATATGATATTGTAAACATTGGTGCAGAACTGATTCCCCTGGCCACAGTTCTTGAGAGTGCAGACCGCATTTCAAAAGACAAACCTGTCGTGATCCATTGCAAAAGCGGGGTCCGAAGTGCTGGAGCTATTATGAACCTCGAAAACCGCTTTGGTTTCACCAATTTATATAATTTAAAAGGCGGTATTCTGGCTTATGCAAGTGAGATTGACCAAAGTTTGCCTACCTATTGACTTGCAACGAAGTCTTTTTAACTTTGTAACCGGATTTCCTGCATGATGATCTTATTTTGAAATTTTCTTTTTGCAGGTATTGATTTAAGTTTTTCTAACAAGGCACCCATGGAATTGCTTCATCAGCTTATTGACTTCATTGCGCACATTGATGTTTACTTACAGCAATGGGTTCTGGAATACCATCAGCTTACATACCTGATACTGGCACTCATTATTTTTTGTGAAACCGGACTGGTATTTACCCCCTTCCTTCCGGGAGATTCCCTTCTCTTTGCTGCGGGCGCTTTGGCAGGTGCCGGCGCATTAAGTCTTCCCTTGCTGATCGTAATATTATTTGTTGCGGCTTTTGCAGGAGACAACACCAATTACTTCGTTGGCAATTTTATAGGTCATAAAATCGTCAATGCAAAAAGGCAACTTATCAAAAAAGAATACCTGGACAGAACACATGGTTTCTATGAAAAACATGGCGGCAAAACAGTCATCATTGCCCGGTTTATGCCGATCATCAGGACCTTCGCACCGTTTGTTGCAGGCCTCGGATCTATGACTTACAGGCGATTCGTCATGTTTTGCATTTTAGGTAATATTTTATGGATTGGCGGATTCACATTCGTTGGCTATCTGTTTGGTAACATTCCTGTAGTAAAACAGAATTTCACTTTGGTTGTATTCGGCATTATCATCCTGTCCCTGCTCCCGATGATCATTGCTTTCATACGTCATCAGTTTATTTCAAAAAAGGCATCATAATTTTTTTTAATTTTTTATTTTTTTAAATCAAGGCAAATGAAAAAATTCGGTCTCTTCGGATACCCGCTCGGGCATTCCTTTTCAAAAAAGTATTTTACAGAAAAATTTCAGAAAGAAGGCAAAGTCGATCATTCGTATGAAAATTTTGAGGCATCAAGCCCTTCAGATCTGAAACAGATCGTACACGATAATCCAGACCTTGTTGGCCTCAATGTAACGCTGCCACATAAACTTGAAATTCTTCCAATGATGGATAATGTGGATGACATAGCGCAACGCATCGGAGCCGTGAACTGCATAAAAATCGTGCGGGGAGAAAACGGAAAAGTTGAACTGCACGGCTACAATACAGATGCATGGGGGTTTGAACTGGCTGTCAGGCCTATTCTCCGCCCACATCACCGGCGTGCGCTGATACTTGGAACCGGTGGCTCAGCAAAAGCTGTATCGTATGTTTTTCGCAAATTGAATCTTGAACATTTTTTCGTTACAAGAAACGACTCGCGTTTTCACTATACGTACAAAGACCTTAACATGAATACCATGAAGGCTTTTCAGGTCATTGTGAATTGCACACCGCTTGGTATGGACCCTGATGTACATACATTGCCTGAAATCCCATATGAATTCCTGAACCACAAAAACCTGTTGTTTGACCTCGTCTATAATCCGGCCCAAACGGCATTCCTTATGAAGGGAAAAGAACAGGGCGCTTTTATTCACAATGGATTCCGGATGTTGCGACTGCAGGCGGATAAGGCATGGGAGATATGGAATCAGCAGGTGTATGCATGAGGGGTTGAGTAGTTGAGGTGATGAGGAGATGAGGAGATGAGGAGATGAGGAGATGAGGAGATGAGGAGATTAAGTGATTAAGTGATTAAGTGATTAAGTGATTAAGTGATTAAGTGATTAAGTTGTTGGGTGTTTGGTATGATTATTTTCTGATTTAATGGATGTGGCTTTTATTTACCAGCATTAGTTTTGCAGCCTTGATAGTCAAAAAAATATTTCGTTTAAAAGCCGAAAATCAGGAGACCTGTGAAATCTATTATTTTTGCTTCAAAGATGATGCTTAGCTTCGCGAATTAACTATTCAACCAGTCAACCAATCAACATCGTGAAGCTTCAAATAATCTCAGACTTCAAACCAACAGGCGACCAGCCTGAAGCCATCCGTCAGCTATCGGAAGGGATACTTCGCGGAGACAGAGCCCAAACCCTACTTGGCGTAACAGGCTCGGGTAAAACATTCACGATAGCAAACGTGATTGAAAAAGTACAGCGACCAACACTCATTTTAAGTCACAATAAAACGCTTGCAGCACAATTG
Source organism: uncultured Flavobacteriales bacterium (assembly GCA_964356415.1). Classification (GTDB taxonomy): domain Bacteria; phylum Bacteroidota; class Bacteroidia; order AKYH767-A; family 2013-40CM-41-45; genus JAPLDB01. The sequence continues at coordinate 7,312 of CAYHHK010000012.1, read as the reverse complement.
TACGGTGAGTTCAAACAGTTCTTTCCGAATAACAGGGTAGAATATTTTGTTTCCTATTATGATTACTACCAGCCGGAAGCTTTTATTCCTTCCAGTGGAACCTACATTGAAAAAGATCTTTCTATTAATGAGGAGATAGAAAAAATGAGGTTGAGCACAACTACAGCGTTGCTTTCAGGGAGAGAAGACGTTATTGTTGTCAGCAGCGTTTCCTGTATTTATGGTATTGGTAATCCGGCAGACCTCAAAGAGAATACGCTGCGTGTAAAATCGGGAGATAAAATCAGCCGCAATGCATTCCTGCATAAACTTGTAACGTCGCTTTATTCACGGACTGACATTGAATTCAAGCGGGGAACTTTTCGTGTGAGAGGTGAGAATGTTGACGTCTTTATTGCTTACGGCGATATAGCATACCGCATCGTATTCTTCGGCGATGAGATAGATGAGATTGTTTCGATAGATCCGATTTCAGGGATGACCATTGACAAGCATGATTCTGTCATCATATATCCGGCAAATATTTTCGTAACCAGTGCAGACCGTCAGCTGGAAGCTATATGGAAAATCGGAGAAGACATGGTGGCACAGGTGGAATATCTGAAATCTGCAGGAAAGATCGTCGAAGCCAAACGCCTTGAAGACCGCGTCACTTATGATCTTGAGATGATCCGTGAACTGGGCTATTGCAGTGGCATTGAAAACTACTCTCGTTATTTTGACGGCCGTTCAACAGGCAGTCGCCCTTTCTGTCTTATTGATTATTTCCCTGATGATTATTTACTGGTCATTGATGAAAGCCATGTTACCGTTTCACAGGTACGTGCCATGTATGGTGGTGATCGTTCCCGGAAAATAAATCTCGTTGATTATGGATTTCGCCTGTCAGCGGCGCTGGACAACCGTCCGCTCAAATTTGAAGAGTTTGAATCAATCATGAATCAGGTAATATTTGTGAGTGCAACACCTGCAGATTATGAACTGGAGCAAAGTGAAGGCGTACTTGTGGAACAGGTGATCAGGCCGACAGGACTTCTTGATCCGGTCATTGAAGTTCGGCCGAGTTTGAACCAGGTAGATGACCTGCTTGATGAAATAGACAAAACAGTTAAGAAGGGAGAACGCGTACTGGTAACAACACTAACCAAACGCATGGCAGAAGAACTTGCCAAGTACATGACAAAGCTCAACATCAATTGCCGTTATATCCATTCAGAGGTTGATACGCTCGACAGGGTAGAAATCCTGCGTGACCTGCGTTTGGGAAATTTTGACGTGCTGATTGGCATAAACCTGTTGCGTGAAGGATTGGATCTGCCTGAAGTATCTCTTGTAGCTATTCTCGATGCAGACAAGGAAGGATTTTTGCGGAGCAACCGTTCACTTACACAAACAGCAGGACGGGCAGCAAGAAATGTGAATGGAAAAGTAATTTTTTATGCTGACAAGATCACTGAGAGTATGCAGAAGACCATCGATCAGACAAACAACAGACGTATCAGGCAGGCAGAATACAATGCAGAACACGGCATTGTTCCGACACAGATCCATCGATCCAAAGAAAGCATCATGACGCAGACTAAAGTTGCTGATTCAAAATATGCTGAAGACCATGCTTATGTGGAACCGGAACATGCAAGTGTGGCAGCAGATCCGATAGTACAATACATGAGCAAGGAGAAATTGAAAAAACTGATTTCTGAAACGCGGAGGAATATGGAGCGAGCCGCCAAAGAGCTGGACTTTATTGAAGCGGCAAGGATCAGGGATGAATTGTATGATCTTGAGAAATTATTCTCAGAGAAGAGCTAATACTAATACCTAAAGGCACCATTAAAAGTAGTTGCGACCAACCTGGTGTTATTCCGGATACTCCACCCGTACATGATAAATGCTCATCAGCATTTTCTTAAAGATCAATTTGATATCAGAAATATCTTTTAGCGTTACAGGGCAGTTTACAAATTGCTGTTGCTCAATTTGCCCGCCGATAATTTTCTCAATCAAATCAGTAATTGATTTTTCATCAGGATGGTGAAGGGATCGGGATGATGCCTCAACTGAGTCGGCCATCATGAGTACCGTTGTCTCCTTCGAAAATGGAAGTGGTCCGGGATAACGAAACTGTTGTTCATCAGGAATTTTATCAGGGAAGTTCTTTAGAAACGACTGATAAAAATACTGCAGTCTGGTTGTGCCATGGTGGGTTCGGATAAAATCAATGATCGGCTCAGGGATCTTATTCTTCCTGGCCTTTTCAATTCCCTTTACTACGTGGCTCTTGATAATGCGGGCACTTTCCTCAAAAGGCAAATCATCATGTGGATTTTTTTGAGACGTAAGGTTCTCAATAAAATATGCAGGCATGTCAATTTTTCCTATGTCATGGTACATTGCTCCTGCCCTTGCCAGCAGAGGGTTCCCTCCTATTTTATATGTCGCTGCCTCAGCAAGGTTAGCAACCTGTAATGAATGCTGAAACGTACCGGGTGCTTTGAAAGCAAGTTCGCGAAGCAATGGAGAATTCGAATCACACAGTTCCATCAATGACACATCACTCAGAAATCCGAATGCCTTCTCAAAAATAAAGATCATAGGGAATGCAAAAAGTGTGATGATGCTGTTTCCTGCAAACCATTTTAAATTCATCCAGTCGATCGTTTTGAAATTGGCTTCATGAATGATGGTAACACCGACAAATGAAATGGCATAGGAGGCAAAAATCAGCATGGCAGAAATAAAAAACTGCGACCTCCTGTTCATGCTAAAAATACTGAAAGTTGCCACCATTCCTGCAATGGTCTGGATGAACATGAATTCAAAACCGTTTGGTGCTTCAAAACCGATGATGAGCAGTGTGATCACATGCGTAAACAAGGCAGTCCGCGAATCATAGAAGGCCCTTACAATGATTGGAAGAATACAAATAGGAACGAGGTACATATCAATGAGATCAACCTTTCTTGCCCAAAGGAAAAGATAGGTAACCAACAACATCAGTATCATCAGCAGCATGATGCGGGCATTGTCGAGGTAGAATTCCTTGCGGAACAGGAACAGGAACAGCATCAGCATGGTCATGGCAAGGGATACAAGAATGAAGTGGCCAAGCAGCAACATCCATTTTGCGCTGCCGGTGAACTCCTGGTTTCGCATTTCCTGCTGAAATGATTCTATTTTACGCAGAATGGATTCATCAACGACCTGACCTTTCAGAACGATGACTTCACCATTCTGCACCATGCCTCTTGTGAGTGAAATATTTTCGAGCATCTGCTTAGTCCATTGCCTGGTGCTCTGATCATCATAAAGGATGTTTTGTGCCAGTGCATTCTCAAGCAATGGAGCGAGGAATTGCCGGTCTGCTTCATCATCTGCAAGTTTTTCGTTTATCAGCTCAATTGCAGACTTAATTGTGTAGACAGTACTGACATTAATATCTTCAGAAATATTGTTCCTGATGATGCTGATGACACCATCATCAGGAAAATGCTCCATGTTGGAAAGAATAATTCCCTTTGAATAGATCTCTTTCAGTATTGAAACACCTTTCTCCTCCCGTAATTTCCTTTTCTCACGAAGTCTTTCAACTTCCCCTGCTGTTTTTTTCGCGCCTTCCGTTTGCTGCCTGAGCGCTGCTTCCAGTTCATTTCTGAAAGCATCGATACGCTGCGCTGACACACCATTCACGAATTTGTAAAAAGGATGCATGGCATGAAGTACTTCTGCACGCTCACTATTCAATTCCTTTTCCGACTTACTAATGGCGAAATCAAAAGGAGCCAAAAGACTTTCATAGACCCATGGTTTTCCAACACGGAATGAATAATTAAACTGCGTATGTTTGGGAAGGGCAATAACGATCAGGACGATCGTAATAAGAATTAAAAAGTACTTATAAACGATATCGTGACGGTTAGTGATCTTAATCCAGAATTTACTGATCATGGGAAACGGGCTTGAGGCCGGTTCCGAAAGTATAAGTTTTTAGTTTACGCTTCCGGCATTGTAAATTGATTTTATCGGGACCTTTCAACAAGGATCAAATGAATGACCTCGAAGCAGCGCGTCGAGGTAACAACATGAATATTATTTTTTGTCTCGCCCAAGGCAAGACTAGGCGAGGAATTCTTTAGATTAAAAAAAAGCCATCCGTGAAGATGGCTTTGTAAATTGCTATTTCTTTAATAATCATTCAGATTTGGCACCTCGTTCAAACTTGTAAACGGAACCTTCAGTAATTGTTTTGCCGGTTTTCGACTCATACAATCCTTTGTATTTTTTGAAAAAATCATTTGATTGCGGTTGACCATCTATTGTCAGATTGGAAGATGATAGTTCAAAATGGTAGCGCACTTCTTTTTCAAGGATCTTATCAGCACGCAGCTGACCATCGAAAAACTTGATCAGATTCAAACTTGAACCCTCTTCTTCAGCGTGGGTATTTCCGATCAGGTAATTCTTTCCTTCAGCAAGGATATCATCAAAGTCGCCGTACTGATCAGCAGGAATTACATTTCCATCAACGAGGAATTCAGCAACTTCATCTCCTACCAGTTTCATTTTTATGTCCTGACCTGCATAATTAAATGTGATGTCATATTCCCCGCTTGGCATTTTTGCGGCAACAGGAGCTGACATGTCTTCATCTGATTCATTTAAAGTTGCAGCAAGGTTTTTATTACTTGCAAGTAATGTTGAAGGATTCTGCTTGGGCTGAACCCTGTCAGAAGTTTTTACTGCAGATGTGCCGGTGTTAGCTGTAGGCATAGCAGCCGGTTCGGCTACAACGGTGTTTGAACTTAAAATATTTTTCGATGCCTCATTGACAGAGGACCCAACTGCAACTTCAGTGTCTGCTTTCGGAGGAGCTGACATGAGGTCGCCTTTGTCAACCTTCAAAGCCATATAAGTCAGGAATGAAGAAACCACGATTCCGGCAAGGACAATCAGGTTATTCATACCAATGTGAAATCCCCTTCCGGCACCAGATGGAGTATATTTTCCCTCGTTGATAATACCCTCCACTTCCTTCATGTTCATCACGGGTTTTTCGTGACGCGCCTCATTGAGAAGGTCATTCAATTGTTTGTTAGTATTCTTATGTATTTCCATAGTAGAAAAAATGTTAACTAATTGCTGCTTTTTTTAAAGTTGAGTCAATATGCATGCGATTTTCAAGAACGTGTTCTTTTAATAATATCTCAGCCAGTGCTTCACGGCCGCGTGTTATTCTGGATTTTACACCGCTGAGGCTTCCACCCTGAACCTGCTGAACTTCGGCAAGAGAAAATCCGGATATCTCGTAAAGTGACACTGCTTCGCGTTGTTTCTCCGGTAAACGTTTCATGGCCCGATATAGAGATTCTACCTCCATCTGGCGGGCAACACTTCCGGTGCTGTTATCCATCAAACTGTCATGATGATGGCTTTCAAAAGGGGCCCAGAATTTCAACCTGCGGCTTCTCCTCTTGGCAAGTCTGCTGGCAATTCCGAACATATAATACATGAAGACCTCATGGTGTTCAACTTTATCAAAAGACTCATAGGCCTTTAAAACGGTATCAGCGATAATGTCGCGGGCATCTTCCCTGTCCCATACCATAGAATGAACAAATCGGCTCAGGCGCTCATGAATAGGCTTATACAAAAGCATAAATTGCTCCTGCTTTCCTAATTTAAGTTCCTGTTGTTTTTCCGCCTCTGACATAACGTCCCGGTTCTGTTTCAGTAAGTGCCACTCAGGTGGTCAAAAGTTGCACGTATTTAAAATTTTAATGAATTAAATGATCAAAAACGTCTGCAATCTAAATAAATAAATCTGAACGGCAAGTTTTTTTTGGCCATTGAACTATGCAAGTTACACACATTGATCCTGGCGGTTTTCATGCCCCAATGCCTAATTCCTTTAAAGCAATCCATGCCATCAGGCCCATACCTATTTCGAGGGCATTTTCATCAATATCGAATGTTGATGTATGCACAGATGAGGTAATTCCTTCCTTTTCATTCCTTACCCCCAGTCTGTAAAAGCATGCTTCGGCCTGCTGCGAATAAAATGCAAAATCTTCTGCTGCCATCCAGATCTCAAGTTCTTCAATTTTATCATTGCCCAGATACTCACCTGCAAAATCCTGTATTCGGGTTGTGAGGTCTTCATTATTCACAAGAAAAGGATAACCGCTCATGATCCTGAAATCACATTTCCCTCCCATGCCTTCGGCGATATGCTCAGCCAGGTGTTTCATTTTTTTATGCGCCTCATTTCGCCATTCTTCATTCAGGGTACGGAAAGTCCCTTCAAGGTAAACCGAGTCCGGGATCACATTGGTTGCGCCATTTGCGATGAACTTTCCGAAAGACAATACTGAGGGTAGCGATGGTTTTGCATTGCGGCTAACGATCTGTTGCAGGGAAACGATGATGCTGGAAGCAATCAGCACAGGATCAATTGTGAGATGCGGCATTGCACCGTGCCCTCCTTTTCCGGTAACTGTTACATAAATTTCATCAGTACTTGCCATGTATAATCCTTTCCGAAAACCCACCTTGCCGGCATCAATCTGCGGCATTACATGCTGCCCGATTACGCTGTCTGGCTTTGGATTTTCAAGAACTCCTTCTTTGATCATCATGCTTGCACCACCGGGGAGTTTTTCTTCTCCGGGCTGAAAAATCAGTTTAATCGTTCCTTCAAATTCGGATTTTAATTCATTAATAATATGGGCAGTACCAAGCAACGATGAAGTGTGTACATCATGCCCGCATGCATGCATAACCCCGGCATTTTTTGATGTGTATTCCTTTTTTCCTGACTCTTGAATTGGCAAAGCATCCATATCACCCCTAAGTGCAACCACACGTTTTTCAGGGTTCTTTCCTTTGATCAATGCAACGACTCCCGTGTTGGCCATGCGCTGATGATCGGCGATTCCGTACTCATTCAATTTCTGCTCAACGAATTTCTGCGTTTCAAATTCATAAAAAGACAGCTCAGGATTCTGATGCAAATGCCTGCGGCAGGATATGATGTCTGCATGGTATTTTTTCGCCAGCGATTGTATTTGGTTTTTTAAGTCCATGCGTACAAATGTGCAGAAAAAAAAGAATCCAGGAACCTGTTGCAAATATCACTTACACATAACATTTGTCCATAATTCTAATTACAGGTAAAAACTTTTTCCTTATCGGAAGGAAAACAATTGATAGAAATTAAATGAAATGACCCCGCCTCTCCTTAGGCGAGACGAGGTATCTTGCCACTAATTTCACGAATTATCACAAATCGAAACTTGTAATGCAATAATATTTC
>CAYHHK010000011.1:44038-49995 GCA_964356415.1 uncultured Flavobacteriales bacterium | reverse complement strand
CAAAAATAGCTATACATTTGCGCCCATTAAATAAAATAAACCTTAATTACACAATGAAAAAAGTACTCTCTATCGCACTCGTAGCCGGAATGTTCTCATTCATCTCTTGCGGTCCATCAAAGCAAGATGCTGAAAAGGCTGAAAAAGAAAAGCAAGATTCTATCGCTGCTGTAATGGCACAGGATTCTATGGCTGCTGCTGCTGCCTCTGCAATGGTTGATACAGCTGCTGCTATGGCTGATACCGCTGCAACAATGGAAGTTAAGTAATCCAGACTAGTCCGGATTAAACAAAATTAAGGAGTTTGCAACGGCAAATTCCTTTTTTTTATGCCTTTTTTTATTCAGAATGGCATTTTGAACAACCGCCATTCTTTTTTCCGGCAAAAGAGCGGTAAAACCGCCTTGCAATCAGAAAAACTGCTACTGAAAGCGCAATCAAAACAAAAATTATCTGGATGTTCATTACAGGCGGTTTGGGTCTGCAAAGGTAGCCAGCTTTTAGATACTTTTGTAAACTAATTCATCAGTCAGAAACCATGGCGCAGGCAGCAGAAACAGCATCGACAATCAACATTAAATACAATAGGAAACACTTCTCTGATGAACAATTAATCAGTATTTACAGGGAAATACTAAAGCCCAGACTCATTGAAGAAAAGATGCTCGTTCTCCTGCGACAGGGGAAAATAGCCAAGTGGTTTTCCGGTATCGGGCAGGAGGCTGTTTCTGTAGGATGTGGCATGGCTTTGAATCCTGCTGAGTACATCCTTCCCATGCACAGAAATCTTGGCGTATTTACGACCAGGAAAATACCCTTGAACCGCTTATTTTCCCAGTGGCAAGGCAAGCCCGGGGGGTTCACGAAGGGCCGTGACCGCTCTTTTCATTTCGGGACGCAGGAATATCATATCATTGGAATGATCTCTCACCTGGGGCCGCAGTTGGGTGTTGCCGACGGTATCGCTCTTGCCGACAAGCTCAGAGACAATAAAAAAGTTACCGCCGTATTTTCAGGCGACGGTGGTGCAAGTGAAGGCGACTTTCATGAATCGCTGAATGTGGCTGCTGTCTGGGATCTTCCGGTGATCTTTATCGTGGAAAACAATGGCTATGGCTTGTCTACGCCCAGCAGTGAGCAGTTCCGCATGAAACAGTTTGTTGATAAGGGAATAGGTTATGGTATGGAAGCAGTCCAGGTAGATGGAAATAACATACTGGAAACCTATAGTACCATTAAATCTCTTGCTGAATCAATCCGCGAGAAACCACGGCCTGTTTTACTCGAGTGTATGACCTTTCGCATGCGCGGACATGAGGAGGCCTCAGGAACAAAATATGTACCTCCGCATTTGTTTGAAGAATGGGGAAAAAAGGACCCTGTTTCTAACTATGAGAATTTTCTGCTTTCAGAGAAGATCATCGATGAAAACCTGATCGCTGCCACACGCAGGGAATTTAAAATGGAGATTGAAAAAAATCTTGAAATCACTTTTGCAGAAAGCAATCCTGAGTCGACAACAGAAACGGAAGTTCTGGATGTTTATGATACCACACCGCTTAATATAACCTTTCCATCTTCAGATAAAAAAGTGGAGATGCGTTACCTTGATGCCATAACCGATGCCATGAGACTTGCCATGAGAAAACATGAGAATCTCGTGATCATGGGACAAGACATTGCAGATTATGGCGGTGTGTTCAAGGCAACATTGGGTTTTGTAGAAGAGTTCGGAAAGGGAAGGGTGAGAAATACACCAATCTGCGAATCTGCTATTGTGGGTGCCGGACTGGGTTTATCCATCAATGGCATGAAGTCGATTGTGGAGATGCAGTTTGCTGATTTCATTACATGTGGTTTCAATCAGGTAGTGAACAATCTTGCAAAAACACATTACCGATGGGGGCAAAATGCAGATGTAGTTGTGCGCATGCCAACCGGAGCGCAGGTGAATGCCGGACCATTTCATTCACAAAGCAACGAAGCATGGTTTATTCATACGCCCGGATTGAAAGTTGTTTATCCGGCTTTTCCTTCAGATGCAAAAGGATTGTTGCTTGCAAGTATTGAAGATCCAAACCCGGTAATGTACTTTGAACATAAAGCCCTTTACAGAAGTATTACTGAACATGTACATGAAGATTATTACACTACAGAAATTGGGAAGGCCCGTCTTGTAAGAGAAGGTAACGATGTAACCATTGTTACTTATGGACTTGGCGTTCATTGGGCAATGGAAATCCTAGATAAAAATCAGAACATCGCTGCAGACCTGATTGACCTGAGAACTTTGTTGCCCTGGGATAAAGAGACAGTAGAAAACTCTGTTCGCAAAACAGGACGGGTAGTTATCCTTCATGAGGATACACTCATTGGTGGAATTGGTGGGGAGATCTCAGCCCATCTAAGTGAGCATTGTTTCGATTCTCTTGACGCACCTGTGATCCGCATTGCATCCCTTGATACGCCTGTCCCCATGAACCTTGAACTTGAAAATAATTTTTTGGCTAAGGCAAGGTTTGAGGATGGTTTAAAAAAAGTGTTGGGTTATTGATCAAATTTTTCTGAGTGTATCGTAAAACCTTGGGTGCCTTCGCTCTTTGTTCCGTTTGTTCGACAGAAAATTAATTTCAAAATAGCAAGCGACTTATTGACTATTGCGTTGCATATTACTGTTCAATGAGGGTTTCTTGAGTGTAAAAACAATGATGAAAACATCTTGAGAAAACCCCTCCGCGCACCCCTGCCCTTAAAGGGCGCAATCGCACTTTGTTCCGTTTCTACAGTAGAAAATCAGTTTCAAAATAGCAATAGACCGAATTGATTATTGCGTTTAGCAACGCAATTCGGAAATTTTGTCTTTTGAAATCAAAATCAACCGACATTTTTTCAGGACTAATATTTCCATACAGTCATCTTGTCTTTTTCAAATGTATTTTTTTTGACGGCATAAAAGTTGAAAAAGGGTGCGCATAACTTTAAAAAAATAGGAGGACAAAATTATGACACTTATTAAATGGAAAAACAATCTCACGAATCCTGCAACACAAAACACTTTCAGCGATTTCTTTAATGATTTCTTCAATGATTCACTGATGAGTCGCGATTACTTCAAATCAGTTCCTGCTGTGAACATCAGCGAACGATTAAATGATTACCTGATTGAAATGGCTGCGCCCGGTTTCTCTAAGGAAGATTTTAAAGTAAATGTTGAAAATGATATTCTCACGATCAGTGCAGAGAAGAAAAATGAAAAGAAGGATGAAAATTCACGTTTCACCCGCAAAGAATTCCAGTATTCATCTTTCAGCCGCACTTTCACCATGCCTGAACATGTGGAAGCTGAGAAGATCGGAGCTGAATACAAAGATGGCGTACTTGCACTGATGCTTCCAAAGAAAGAAGAAGCGAAGGTCAAGCCTGTCCGCGAGATCAAAATCTCATAAGGTTAGAGTTGGATTTGTTTTAGTTGAAGGGTGCTGTTGCAGAAATGCAGCAGCACTTTTTCATTGAACGTGTGGTTCAATTCCCCGCACTCCCATGTCAATTACAGAATCTCCGGCCAATGGCTCATAGTATAAGGGGTCACTGTGTTCAATCCATTCAAAGCTTTTATTTGTTGAGACGGATACAGTAACAACCCTGTCATCAGTTCCGGAAGAGGAGATGACAAGTGGTGTATCAAACTTGCCGGTTACAACACATGATCCTGCAGGAATCGGTGATGAGTTAGAAAGCGGATTGGGAACGGTGGTTGCACCCGGAGGCGACTGTCCCTGAGAAACTGTGGTGAAACCAAGCACCGTACTTTCAAAACCCCAGAAACCCTGCAACTTATTCGCATTTACGTTAAGTGAACTATCCTTCACAGTATAATTTTGAATATAGGTGTTGAAGCCAATGAATGAAGCAATTGTCCCTACGGCATCATAGGTAACAGTATTATAAACAAATCTGTAATTGATATCATAGTTTTGATAAGCAAGTGACAACCGAAGCCATTTGTATGTACCTGACGGAACCTGAGAAAGCGGAATCGAAAAAAAGATTCCTCCATCCGGAGCAAGCGTGGCCTGGCTAAAGTCAATCGCCAGCGATCCTCCTGCACTGGTTTCTGCAGCCCTGTAAACAACAGCCCCGTTTCCGAGCAACGTAAACGAGTCCTGGGCAAGTTCAATATAATGGGCACTCATTACATTGAATCTTGGTGACTGGGCTCCATGTCCGGCGGGAATTCCAACAGGAGTGCCTAAATTACCAAGTCTTGTTTGTGTACTGTCAAAATGAAACTTGAAAATGAGTTTTGCTTCAGGAGGAGTAGTAGTGTCTGAAGTATCATTGTCATTCTTATTACATGAGAAAAACGCAAGTGTAATCAGTAATATTGTTATGATGCGCATAGTAGATTTGTTATAGGGTAAAAGTAGAAAATAAACTTCTCGTTTTTGATTACTACTTTCGCCCAATAATGAAAAACGAAAAACCCCTCATTTTAATTACCAATGACGATGGCATCACTGCTCCCGGACTGCAGGCGCTAAGTGAAGCCATGAGCGTATTGGGAGATATCGTGGTTGTCGCTCCTGATAGTCCTCAATCCGGTATGGGACATGCAATTACCATTAATAACCTTTTGCGACTGGATGCAGTTCGTGTACACGATAACCAGAAATGGTATCAGTGTTCGGGTACTCCTGTAGATTGCGTTAAGATTGCCATCGACAAAATCCTTCATCGTAAGCCCGATTTGTGCGTCTCAGGTATTAACCATGGTTCTAATTCCTCCATTAACGTAATTTATTCGGGCACCATGAGCGCTGCCATGGAAGGAGCGATTGAAGGTATTCCAAGTATTGGTTTTTCATTGCTTGACTATGCCCTCGATGCTGACTTTGCCGGTGCAATTAAGTATGCGAGAAAGATTGCAAAGAATGTGCTTGAACATGGAATTCCGGAAGGCACTTTGCTAAACGTAAATATTCCTAAGCTTTCTGCAACTGAAATAAAAGGCGTGAAAATATGCAGACAGGCAATGGCCAAATGGGAAGAAGAGTTTGATGAGCGCCTGGATCCGAATAAAAGAAAATATTACTGGCTTACCGGTAAGTTTATTAATTATGATCAGGGAGAAGATACCGATGAGTGGGCTTTGAAAAATGGCTACATCAGCGTTGTACCTGTCCAGTTTGATTTTACTGCTCATCATGCGATCTCTTTTCTGAATAAACTGGACTATCATGTGGAATAGGCTTCCGGAGGATAATTTTTTCATGGGAATGATTGCAGGAATGGCTTCTTTGATGCTGACCTTATTTGTCTTGCGAAATGCCCGACTTGCATTGGCTGATTATTACGGGGATCCATATTTTTTTCCTTCACCGAGAGTTGAACTGATTACCATACTTATTAATGTTTTGCTATTCAGGGTTGTGATTGTAAATATGAAGAAAGACAAAACAGGACGCGGAATATTATTCAGCACTGTTTTGCTTTCCATGACATTCTTCTTTCTCTATTTCTAAATGAATTTCAGACTCTCATGAAAAGAAAGGACAGCTTGTTTACCGGAATTGTTTGTGGACTGATCGCGCCGGTCGTCGTGTTTGTGGTCTATTTTTCTATTCATGATCCATTGCTGAATCTTATTGATGTAGTACGAAGGTTGAATGCCTCTGGTGTTATTTCTTATTACCTTAGCTTATCTGCAATTGCCAACCTCGCATTGTTTTTTTTGTTTCTGAAATTTAATGCGGAGAAATCAGCCCGTGGAGTGCTTGGTGCAACTATTATTTACGCCTTCATCGTTTTAATTTTAAAGCTCATATGAAATATTATCTCATTGCCGGCGAAGCTTCAGGTGATATGCATTCAGCGAATCTGATGAAGGAGCTGAAAAAATCAGATCCGAATGCTGACTTTCGGTTTTGGGGCGGTGATCTGATGAAGAAGGAGGGAGG
>CAYHHK010000011.1:26984-43938 GCA_964356415.1 uncultured Flavobacteriales bacterium | reverse complement strand
GAAGTTGAGTTTGTAGGACATCCATTGCTTGATGAAATTGAAAACATCAAAGCCAATAGCCTTTCAAAAGAGAAGTTTCTGAATGCATATCAGTTAGATGATAAACCCATCATCGCGCTTTTGCCCGGGAGCAGGAGGCAGGAGATCTCCGTCATGCTTCCATTGATGCTTTCAATTGCTGATGATTTTCCGGAATATCAGTTTGTAATTGCAGCAGCTCCTTCAATTCCTGCTGATTTTCTTACAGCAATTAAAGGCAGTAAAAAGGTGGCCATTGTCACCGGGCAGACCTATACTTTACTTACGCATGCAACGGCAGCACTCGTAACATCAGGAACGGCAACACTGGAAACAGCTTTGTTTGAAGTGCCTGAAATTGTATGTTACAAAGGCGGGATCATTTCATACGCTATTGCACGAATGCTCATTAAAGTGAATTACATTTCTCTTGTCAACCTGATCATGGACAACGAAGTTGTAAAGGAGTTAATTCAAAATCAGCTTACGTCATCGAATTTGAAAACTGAACTGAACGCAATACTTCGTGATGCTGAATCCAGAGCGAAAATGAGAGCTGCATTTGTGCAGCTGAAGGAAAAGCTGGGCGGAAAAGGAGCGTCTGCCAAGGTCGCAGGATTGATTTTCCGGGAACTCTCAGGTTGATATATTATCCTTAATTAAACGGATGCAGGAGATTTTTTGGGGCTCTATTTTGCCACACTAAATCTGTCCCATGAATTTCCGGAATGGAACTCCATTATTCCGCTTCCTGTTGTTGTTGATTTGCGGCATCCTGCTTGCAATATATTTTCCTGTCCTTAATGTCGGCTTAACTATTATGCTGTCGTGCGGTACGATGGCGGTTTTTTTTCTCCAGTTCCTGTTCAGGAAGAAGATCACACGTTATCAGCGAAGATGGGCAAAAGGCGCAGTCAGTTATCTGGCAGTTTTTTTTACCGGCTATTTGCTTACAGTCCTGACCAATGAAAGGAATAATCCGGCGCACTTCAGAAATTATAAAGCAGAAAAACTCATCGGATACCTGGATCAACCGCTGAATGAAAAAGGCAAGCGTTTCAGGACCTTTGTCAAAGTTCTTTATGTGTATGACGGAACCAGGTGGAAACCCGCTGCAGGAAATTGCCTTGTGTATTTTGAAAAAAAATCAGCTTCGTCCGCTCTGAAATACGGGGATCTCATACTATGGTTCGGAAAACCGGATGAAGTTCAGCCCCCTCCCAATCCATCGCAGTTTAATTACAAAAGATGGCTGGAATATATCCAGGTATTTGATCAGCAGTTTATACAGCCGGGCAAATGGAAATTACTTGATCATGATTTTGGTAACCGACTTTACGCGTTTTCATTTTCGCTGAGGGAACGGTTAATGAAGACATTCAGAGACAATAATATCACCGGGCAGGATTTTGCTGTGCTCTCTGCACTTATTCTTGGATATGAAGATGAGATTGACAGAGATGTTATAGACGCATACGCAGCATCAGGTACGTTGCATGTACTCTCAGTCTCCGGATTGCATGTCGGGATAATATTTATTGCAATCAATGCACTGCTGGGTTTTCTCAATGTGAACAGACGAACCCGATTCTTTAAATCAGTAATTATTATATTATTTCTTTGGTTTTATGCGCTGCTTACAGGCCTTTCTCCGTCTGTGTTGCGATCGGCAACCATGCTTTCATTCATCATTGTAGGAAGAATGACAAGGCAGCACGTCAGCCTGTTTAATACACTTGCTGCTTCCGCATTTTTTCTGCTTTTGTTCGACCCGTTTATGATCATGCAGGTTGGTTTTCAGCTTTCATATCTGGCGGTACTTGGAATTATATTTCTGCAACCTATGATACATGTCTGGTTGGATCCGCCGGGTTGGATACTCAGAAATTTATGGAGTATTAGCTCTGTATCAATTGCCGCTCAGCTTGCAACATTTCCATTGGGATTTTTCTATTTCCATCAGTTTCCTGTGTATTTTCTTTTTTCGAACCTGATTATCATTCCTGTTTCAACAGTTATAATTTATGGTGGAATTCTTTTGCTGATGTTTTCCTGGTGGAATTTTGGTTGTAGCATCATTGGCCTGATCCTGGGCGCAATTGTAAAAGCCATGAATGCTGTTGCGCTTTTCATCGAACATTTGCCCGGGTCGGTTATTGATGGAATTTCCATTTCAGTTCCTGAGACATGGCTTCTTTATATCGGCATCGGAGCGCTTATTGTTTTTTTCGAAGAGAAGAATAAGCATTACCTGTTTCTTGCATTGTGCAGCATATTTGCAATTCTGACAAGCCAGCTGATAGAAGCGAGCAGGATAATTAAGCAGGAAAAATTGGTAGTTTATAATATCAGGGGAAAATCTGTTTTGAATATTATTGATGGTAAGAAGAATATTTTAATTACTGATTCTGCCACGGCTGCAAACCGCAGGCTTATGTTATTTAATATTTATCAATACTGGTGGGATTGCGGGCTTGATGAGAAAAACGTTAAGATGCCTGACAGTAGTGAAAATCATATTCCTGAGATTTGTTTCTATAAAGGTTTCCTACAATTTGAAAAATTAAGGATTGCTTTTGTCAGTGATGCTCGTCTGCCGTCTGCCGGAAAGACAAAGCCTGAATTTGACTTCCTGATTTTGTCCGGGAATATTCGTACAAAGGTGAAACAACTCACTGAACATTTCAATTTCAAACAGCTGATCATTGATTCATCTGTAGCGCCTGCAAAGGCTATGAGGTTATTGAAAGAAGCAAAGGAATCCGGAATAATGGCTTATTCCGTCCAGCATCAGGGAGCATTTGTTTATGATCTTTCTCAGAAGTAGATTTGAAGAAAAATATCATGAACAGATACTTAGTTCTATTATCATTATTATTCTTCAGCACTGCAAAGAATTTTGCCCAGGATACAAGCAAGATAAATCAGGAATATGAAATGAAAGGATCTCTGAGGCAAAACATGCATATGGTATATGCGCGAACACCTGTAACGAGCAATAATCCGGGCAATGCGACCCAGACATTCAAAGGAGATGATTTTATCTATGCAAGGGTGTTTTTTTCTAAAACGCTGAAGGAGGTTCTGTTTCTTGAAAAGAATGAGGACGGGGTGATCCCTGTTGATGTATTCGTAGAAGATTTAACCAATCATTCTTCCTTGTATATATCTTTTGACCTGTCGGAAGATGAAATGACAAAAACATTTTTCGATTTTGATATTCTCCCGGATCCTGAGCATTTTTTACGCCCAAGCAAGGAATTTGAAACAGGACGCTTTTCATATTTCCTTAGTGAGTCAGGACTGGAAAACAAACGCCCTGTTTTTAAATTTACCATCGGTGATGCAACAGGCTATATACAGGTTGATTTCTCCGGCACAAACCTGCAACAAGTGAAAGAGCGGGATCTCCAAGCGTATCAGCGGGCGCATCAGGTGAGGGGAGGCGAGGAAAAGCAGTAATTAATTCGGCTAGATATTTTTGCAATGACAAAAAAGGAACGTTTCGACGGAGTGATTACATATTTCAGTACTGAGCGTCCTGTGGCGGAAACAGAACTGGAGTATACAAATCCATATGAGCTGCTTGTAGCCGTGATCCTGTCTGCACAATGCACCGACAAAAGAGTGAACATGACCATGCCCCCGTTTCTGGAAGTTTTTCCTGATGTTCAATCCCTGGCCAATGCAAATGCAGAAAAGATTTATCCTCTGATAAAAAGTATTAGTTACCCGAACAACAAAGCAAAGCACCTGGCCGGAATGGCCAAAATGCTGGTTAAAGATTTCAACGGAATTGTACCTGCAGATATCGGGCAATTACAATTATTGCCCGGAGTAGGGAGGAAGACTGCTAATGTAATTGCATCCGTCGTTTATAACCAGCCGGCGCTGGCAGTTGACACGCATGTTTTTCGTGTAAGCGCAAGGATCGGGCTCACGACAGGCGCAAAGAATCCGCTGCAGACAGAGAAACAATTAATAAAATTTATTCCTGAAGACAAGATCGCCATTGCCCATCACTGGCTGATACTTCATGGAAGGTATGTATGCGTTGCCCGTAATCCTAAATGCGACCTGTGTGGGGTAAAAGACTTCTGTAAGTATTATAAAAACAAGAAGTGATATCCGGGAACACCCCAGGTCTAATAAACAACCTCGCGGCAAGCCGACGAGGTATTGAAAACCTGATCTAGAACACGTACACGCCGCAAGGAATAAAATATGGGATCCCGTCTCGCCTAAGGCAAGACGGGATCATTCCGATGGCTATCGGAACGACTAAATGATTTCGCTTCTCCACCTATGGCGGATCGCAAAATCATGGCCTCATTGATTTAACATAATAAAATTTACTTCAAATTAAATGTAAGGGCCAAAGAGGGGACGGGACTTTTGTCTCTTGCAAACTGAATTACAGGTTGGGCGTTCATGGACAGGTTATCACTAATATCGAAATCAGAAAGTTGTGCATCCACATAAGCATCAATGATGTTCAGAATGTAAACTCCTGAAGCAATGATCCACATCAGGTCGCGTGTTCGCCTGTAGTAGTCCCTTCTTACCTGCAATGCGGTTGCATCATAGATACCTACATAAGGATCAATGGTGGTTGAATCCGGGTCAATGCGGTAACGATATGCTTTTCTAAAAGTCTGGTAGTTGCGATTATTAAACTCTATGGAATAGCCAATCGCAATAAAACCTGCATATAAAATTGGTGGTTTCCAGTATTTCTTATTGAAGATCTGACCTGCTCCTGGTAAGATGGCTGAATACAATGCAGCCCTGTTGGCCCGGTGTTTTGTATAAAATGTATCGAGAGCTACCGGCTTATCAGGTTTTATTTTTAATGAATCCTGACCTGCAGCGATGTTAAAACAAGACAGAAAGCAAAGCAAGGAAGGAATAAGAAGTTTGACTTTCATTAATCATTATTACTTCTTCATTATGACCTCAGTAATTAAGCAGTTCAAGGATCCTGTTCAAGTCAGCATCGTTCTCGTACGGGATCACAATACTGCCGTCGCCTTTGGAGTTTCTCTT
This sequence comes from uncultured Flavobacteriales bacterium, assembly GCA_964356415.1. Classification (GTDB taxonomy): domain Bacteria; phylum Bacteroidota; class Bacteroidia; order AKYH767-A; family 2013-40CM-41-45; genus JAPLDB01. The sequence continues at coordinate 38,874 of CAYHHK010000011.1, read as the reverse complement.
TAGATGAATCTTTGTACCGAAATGACTGCTAAGCACATTCTGGATTTTCTCATATTCAAATCCCAGTTTGCCGGTTGCCGAACCGACTTTGGACTTGTGTCCGGTTTTACTACCCGCTTCGCGTGCAAGTTCTTCAACTTCCCGCACGCTGAGGCCTTTTTCAATGGTAAGTTTAAAAACAAGAAGCTGCCTTGTTACTTCCGTAATTCCAAGTATTGCGCGGGCATGTCCCATGGATATGGTACTGTCGCGAATTGCAAGTTGAATCTCAGGAGGTAATTTTAACAGGCGGATATAATTGGTGACAGTACTTCTGTTCATTCCAATCTTATCACTCAGTTCTTCCTGCGTCAGATTACATTCTTCGATCAACCGTTTGAAGCTGACTCCGATTTCGACAGCATTGAGGTCGTTTCGCTGAAGGTTCTCTACCAAAGCCATCTCCAGCATGCTCTGGTCGTTGGCTACGCGCACATAAGCAGGAATTGCATCAAGTCCGGCAAGCTTAGAAGCACGAAATCTCCTTTCGCCTGAAATGATCTGGTACTTATCATAACCCAGTTTGCGAACGGTAATAGGCTGAATGATTCCCTGCTCTTTTATAGAAGCTGATAGCTCTTCTAATGTAGATTGGTCAAAATCTGTACGGGGCTGAAATGGATTCGTTTCGATCTGATTAACCGGGATTGCAGAAACATTTCCCACACCGGGATGAAGTAAACTGCCGTCATTCCTGGTTGTGATATCGGTTTCTGCATTGTCGAGGAGTGCACTGAGACCTTTGCCCAATGCATTTCGCTTAGTGCTCATCAGATACCGGAATAAGTTTATCTACATTCTTCATCCTTGTAAGGTCATTCTTCTGCAGAATTTCCCTTGCCAGATTCAGGTAGTTCGTTGAACCACGACTGCTTGCATCATGCATAATGATGGTTTGTCCGAAACTTGGCGCCTCCCCGAGTTTGGTATTGCGTTGAATGATGGTATCGAAAACCATTTGCTGGAAGTGCGTTTTTACTTCTTCAACAACCTGGTTAGAAAGACGGAGACGTGAATCATACATGGTGAGCAATATTCCTTCAATATCAAGTGCAGGATTCAAACGGGTCTGGACAATTTTTATTGTATTGAGTAATTTCCCCAATCCTTCAAGTGCAAAGTATTCGCATTGGACAGGAACGATCACAGAATCCGCTGCAGTGAGGGCATTTACAGTGATAAGTCCAAGTGAAGGTGAACAGTCGATGATGATGAAGTCAAAATCCTTGCGGATCTTTTCAATCACATCTTTCATTTTATGCTCGCGCTTAGGAAGATTGATCATTTCTATTTCCGCACCTACGAGGTCAATGTGCGAGGGAATCAGAAACAGGTTCGGAGTTTCTGTTTTAAGAATCGCCGTTTTCGGATGCACATCATCAATGATGCACTCGTAAATGCTCGTTTTCACAGTACGCGGATCAAAGCCAACCCCACTGGTAGCATTTGCCTGCGGGTCGCTGTCGATCAACAGTGTTTTGTGTTCAAGCACGGCAAGGGATGCAGCGAGGTTCATGGCAGTGGTGGTTTTACCTACTCCGCCTTTTTGATTTGCAACAGCAATAATTTTTCCCATAAGTTAGTTAAGTAATTGTTTCAGGTTATTTCAGGACAATACAGACTGGCGCATGTTGATGGTTTCACCAATCTTCATCAATGTAAGTTCTTTTCCGGCAAGTTCAAATTTCTTTTTTGATTCTGCATGGTCAATTTTTATCATGTCGAAAGTGTCGTAATGCATTCCGATGATATGATCGCACCTGATGAAGTCTGATGCAATCACTGCATTGTCAACGCCCATCGTGTAATTGTTCCCCAATGGCAGAAATGCAAAATTTATTTTTTTATAATCCCCGATCAGTTTCATGTCCAAATGCAATGCGGTATCTCCGGCATAATAGAAATTTCCTGCAGGGGCTTCAATCAGAAAACCCATCGCGGTACCGCCATAAGTTCCGTCGGGAAGACTGCTTGAGTGAATGGCATTCACACATTTTACTTTTCCGAAATCAAAGATCCAGTGACCTCCAATATTCATAGCATGTGTTTTTGTGATCCCGTGATTCATGATCCAGTTGGTGATCTCATAAGCAGCTATCACAGTGGCATTGGTTTGTCGCGCAAGCTCAATCGCATCACCAACATGATCACCATGTCCATGGGAAATAAGAATGTAATCAGCTTTGATCTTTTTTAAATCTATGTCGCCGGCAAGTGGGTTTTCAGAGATGAAAGGATCGAACAAAAGGGTCTTGTTGCTCACGTCAATTGAAAAGCAGGAATGGCCGTAATAAGTAACTTTCATTGTTGTTGAATTGCTGTCTGCAAAATTAACAGAATCATCCGTTTACAATGTTTAAAGTTACCAACAAAAATCCAATATTCCGATAAATGACTTCGGAGTTTGTAACACTGTAGTGTTTAAAAAGAATTCAGAAAAAGTTGCAGGTGAACTAATTGCTTTCCGCAGGGATGTTTATTGTGGTCGTCGTCTTGTTGCCGGCCAAGTCAATAACAACCACTTCTAAAGTCCCGTCCTTGCCTTTGGATGCGTCTTTCATATCTGAAGAAAGCAGGTTATTCTTTACATCATATTCCAGCAAAAACCATTTGCCTTCGAGTTGAGCCCGGTAAGAACGTATTCCTGAAAGGTTGTCTGTGATCTTTATTTGCAGTGCCGGTCCTTCGGATTTTTTATCCTTAGGAGATGTGATGATACTGATTACAGGGGCAATGGTGTCCAGTGCTACAGCGAAGGTTCCAAAGTGCCTAGTTTTGGTGGAGAGGAGATCATTGTTCCATTCGTTACCTTCATAAATAGTCTTGCCTTTTTTATCGAATGATACAATAACTGCTTTGGGCTTCATGTCATCAGGCAGGTTCTGTGGCTTGATCGAAACAGTTATCGGCTGGTGCAGTGGTATCCGCGGGTTTCCGATTTCAAACGTTGGAGAAAAATATCCCGGTTTGCGTGAAGATTGTGAATTGGTAAATAAAAGTACTTCGTAAATTGAATTGGCCGGTATTACAATCTCCACATCAGATTTATGAATCGCAAGACCCTTCTCCGGAATCATCGCAAAATAATCTGCCGGTTGTTCCATGTACTCTGCGTTCGAAAGTGAAGAGTAGGAGAGTAGCTGGAAATTCAGCACGGAAGCATTCCCAAAAAAATCTTTCACTGTAAAAGTCACATCGTGCACACCATCTTCGAGGAATTCAAAATACCCGAAGGAAGACGTGTCACCATATAATTTCAATTTGTCGCCGGTGAGTCTGAAGCAACGTTCAAATATTCCCTCGTCATCGTATTTTGCCTCGTAATCAATATGTGCATTTACGTAGCGGCTGTCACTAAAATTCAACCTGTCATATTTCATGCTGAAGATTTGTTGTGTGTCCACCGTCAGCTGAATTGAATAAATGCCAAGCGGAGATGTGTTGTTGTTTTGATAGTCTTTCAGTGAAAATTCAAAACCGATTTTACCAAATACTTGTATGTAGTCGCTCACAGGGATCGAGAATGCACCATTATTCTGAACCACATCGTAAGTGCGCGGCCTGTCAGAATCAACCACAACACCCTGACCCGGCACCGGATAAAACCTTACTGTATTGATTTCAGGTTTCACATTATCTGCAACTGAATAACCAAATAAAAACGGATTGATCGGTTCTTCCGTCCTTTCATCGCGGATCTCAAAATGCAAATGTGGACCAGTGCTTGATCCGGAATTTCCGCTCATTGCGATCACGCTTCCTTTTTTGACTTTTATTTTATTTACTTCAAGTGTTTCGTCAACTTCGAAACTCTCTTTTTTGTATTGAATTTTCCTGATGTACTTTTCAATTGGATCAGCATAATTTTTCAGGTGTGCATATACACTCACAAATCCATTCGGATGTGTAATGTAAATGGCTTTGCCAAATCCTGTTGCAGATATTTTGATCCTGGAGACATAGCCATCAGCAATGGCATAGACCGGTTTGCCTTCTTCTTTACCCGTACTAAAATCGATCCCGGTATGGAAGTGATCGTTTCTTATTTCTCCAAAAGTACCAGCCAGCACAAATGGCGTATCAAGGGGATTCCCGAATCCGGCTTGCTGAAATGCCTTGTAATTTTCGGGAACATTTTGCCCATTGGCAAATGATATGAGCAGGAATGAATAAATTGTTGATTTAAGTATCTTTCTAATCATGCCGCAAATTAACAAATAAGAATTTTCAAAATAACTTCTTTAATTGCGCTTTATCAATAGCCTGAGTATAATCAAAATCATATGATTTGCTGATAAACCACTTTCTCACTTTTATCTTTCCCTTAACCTTCATTCGAATAGCTTCATCATTCAGAAGCAGGTTGAGGCCCGCTCCCAGCAATTGGCCGAAATCCATTTTTGCCATCCTTGCAGTCACTGGAATGGAAAAATCACTTTTGCTTTTAATCCTGAGTTTGGTGTTCATTCCTGCATTGAATACCTGTTGATCCTTCAAGGCTCCTTCTGATTGGATATCCGTTATGGTGCATCCGAATGCATTTGGATTGTAAAACACCAGACCGAAATTCAGCAACGGGGAATTGTTATTACTGCTTACGGAAAAATTCTCTGCACGCCTGAATTCAATTGGCTTAATGGTAATGCAGCCGGACAGCAGAAATGGCAGGATGGAAGCAAACAGGAATTGCTTTTTCATTTTGAGATTTGAAGTTCATCAATGATGTTTTGTGCTCCGCCCAGCTTCTCAATGAGGAAAAGGGTAAAACGTATATCCAGTGAGATGTTCCTGCAAATTTCTGGATTGTATTTGATGTCACTCATTGTGCCTTCCCATACGCGGTCAAAATTGGTTCCGATCAATTCACCCTTTGCATTGATAACAGCACTTCCACTATTGCCACCTGTTGTATGGCTGCTTGTAATGAACCCAAACGGTACGTCACCATTGGAAGAATATGACCCAAGGTTTTTTGAATCATACAATTCAATAAGTTTTGAAGGAAGATCATAATCAGGATCTCCCGGCACATATTTTTCAAAGATCCCTGATAAACTTGTAAAGTAATCATAATATACTGCGTTCATTGGACGATAACCTTTCACCTGCCCATATGCAACACGCAATGTCGAGTTTGCATCGGGATACAAATTCGCAGGGTCATTCATATCCATTTGAGCCTTCATATACCTTGCCTGTAGCGAAGCTAGGCGTGTATTGAATCTTTTCATTTCATCGGCAGCCATTGATTTCATCATGTCAGCAAAAGATTTATTAATCAAGTATGCAGGATCCTTTCTGATCTTTTTTAAGGAATGATGACTAAAGGTTTTAAGAAAGAGCGTTTGTTTTTGTTCATCCGTTAATATTGATTTCCTGAAAACATCACGGGCGTATTTTTCATAGTTGCCTTTGTATTTTCCGTAAATCAGTGAATAAATGCCGGGATGATATTTTGTTTCTATGCTGTCATGGTAAAGTCTGAGCAGTGATGCCAATATCATTTCATCTGCTTTTGCATCATAATTCTTAAAAAATCCCGGAATGCCTTTCAACAGTCTTGATGCGGCAGATCGAAGACTGTCATCAGGAACTGAGTCAACTGCTGCAAGACCCTCAAGCGGCCTGATGTTGCTGTTGATGAACGTGATCAATTCGATACCGAGAATTCCTTCATTGTAATAATCATAAAGTTTGCTCAGCGGTCTTATTTGTGAATAGAACAATTCCATTTCATGTAACACACCGGCATATTCATTTCTCCTGTTTACATCCTTGCCAATCCAGTCTGTAAATTTTCCTTCGTACTGTTGCTTTTCTTCAATCACATTCCCCCTGCGAAGCCCTGTCATTTCACCTTTCCATTTTTTCCAATGGTTGGCCAGTGATCCGTATTTGGAGGAATATTTTAATTGAATTGTATCATTGGAATTCATCCTCTCCCGCCATATCGACAAACGCTTGTCACGTATAAGTACTTTAGAGGGATCGTTGATGTTCTGAATGAGTTCAACTGCACATGATGGAATGTATTCTGTCGTCTTCCCCGGAAAGCCATAAACCATTGCAAAGTCTCCTTCGTGAATTCCTTTGGCACAAAGCGTGAATGATTTTTTTGGTTTGTATGGCTGGTTTTTATCGCTGTAAATTGAAGGACGATTGGCAGTGTCAGCATAGATCCTGAAAATGGAAAAATCTGCTGTGTGCCTGGGCCATACCCAGTTTTCATTATCGCCGCCAAACCTTCCAAGACTTGCAGGAGGAATACCAACAAGACGGATATCGCGAAAAGTTTCAGTGATATAAAGGTAATACTCGTTGCCATAATAAAAGGATTTCACCTTTGCCTGCTGCCATTTTTCCTTTGTTGCCTGTTTTTCGATTGCAATTATTGCTTCAGCGAGTTTCTGCTCTTTTTCGTCGGAAGTCATTTCCGCTTTCAATTCTGAAAAAACTTTCTCCGTCACATCCTGAATGCTGATGATGAAAGTTACATTAAGTCCGGGGCAGGGGAGTTCCTGCGATTTGTTCATTGCCCAAAAGCCGTCTTTCACATAGTTGTGTTCCATGGTACTCAGGGATTGTACCTGTGAATACCCGCAGTGGTGGTTGGTAAGAACCAATCCTGAATTGGAAATTACTTCTCCCGAACATCCTCCGCCAAACTGAACGATGGCATCTTTGAGTGAAACATTTTCTTCAGAATAAATTTCTTCGACAGGGATCTGAAGGCCGAGTGCCTTCATTGCAGCTTCTTTTTTCTTCAGTTGATTGGGCATCCACATGCCTTCGTCGGCATAGCCGGAGGATGAACAAAGAAGCATAAAAGCAAATAGCAGAGAACGTATGTTTTGCATGAGGGTATTATTGAAATGCAAAGAAAGTAAAGTTATGCTGATGAATTGTTTGAAAAACAGTGCTAAAAATTGAAATTGCTTTTATCTCCGGCAGTTTAATAAGTTGATTAGAACTTTGTATTGTCAACATATTGGTTACAGGATTCGGAAAAATCGCCAGTTCCCCGTTGTTAATTTTATCCTGATTAAATTCGGAATGAATTTGTGCGAGAACGTCGAATATTGCCGCCTCAACTTCGCAGTCATTACTATCAGTACAAACCACATTGTAATTCCCGCTTTGTGCAGCAACATAGAAGTAGTTAGTTGCTCCGGTCAGAATTGTTCCATCCAGATACCATTGATAAGTTACCGCCCCTCCATTTGCAAAAAGGGTATCACCGCTTTGCATAATTCCCTGTGGAGAAGGGTTGGGGTATACTGTTATGTAATTTGATAGCAACAGTGTATCGATGCCATTCGCATTTGAAACGATCAGAGTAACGTCATAACTGCCGGGTGCATTGTAATACCATTACTCAATTCAAATTAATCCAATAATGTTTCTGGTATAACAAATATTATCAGGGTTTTGCTGTGTGCTGGTACTCGGAATGGCACCCTGGAATGACCATAGATGAGTGGAAGCATGTAATGAATAGTCGAGGAAGTCAATGCATGTACCCGGACAAACCTGATTTGGTGCCGTGAATGACGCTACAGGAAGCGCCTGAAAGCATTTGCTTCATGAAGAATGCGGGCTGGTCCAACAGGTTCGTTCCATGCATCCATTTGTATTTTAATGCTGCGTAATCGAAAATCCACAGGTCATTGAAATTATTATTACCAATTGCTGATGTGCCTCCAAACTGCCAAACCTGTTCGTATTTGTCTTTGAAGCAGGCACTGTTCTCTTCGCTATGCGAACGGAAATTACCGGAACCTGTGTCACAATAGGAAACATAGTTGCCCATGCTGTTGGCAGACTGGCTGCCTGTCATCCATGTCCATAGGTTATTGTATGGATCATACTTCCACATGTTTGCGTACAGTGCAGCGACAGAATTGTATCCTCCATAGATCCAAAGGAATCCTTTGCTATCGGTCCAGTTATAAGCTTCATAAAGTCCTGGAGGCCTGTTAGCCGGATCTGCAATTCCTTTTGTTCCGAAGTGGCCGGGAGAAGTTGAAATGGTGTCGCCATGTATCCATGCCCATTTGCCTGACTGTGCAAGTGCAGAATGGAATGTGAAAAGAATCAAGAAGGATAGTGAAATTTTAATTTTCACTTTATTGTTTTATGAATTTAGTATAGAAAGTTTTTTCGCCAAAATATATTCTCAGTATATAAATACCGGGTTCAAAATTAGAAACATTCAAAGTTATTTGAGAATTTTGACTTGTATAATTTATTTCATCCATGGTTTTTCTGACTCCAATCACGTTATAAACCTCAATAGAGCTTATTTCATCAAGGGTGCAGCTTATGGTTAACTTATTGTCAGCAGGGTTCGGGAAAACAACAATGCCACCATATGCTTTTTCAGTGCCTGAGGAAACCATTGTGCTATCACAAAATTTTGTCAGCCAGTAATCAGGGGATTGATTCAATCCAGAGGTGTCCTTGTTGGCATGTGATACATAACCGCCAACGCCTGAAGCTGTGGAAGTTGAAATAACGATACATCCATCAGCAGTCATGTAAGCATGTTCGTGGTTGCTGTCATGATTAAAAATTGTTTTATCCCATTGTTTGTTGCCCAGTGAATCTGTTTTCACAAGCCAGGTATCAGCACCTGTGGTAATTTCAGACTTGTCGCCCCCGATACCGGAGAGTGATTCACCGGCAAGGAGGTAACCTCCATCAGGAGTTTGTTGAACGGAATTCAAAAACTCAATGTATTCACCTCCGAATCTTTTATCCCATTGTTTGTTCCCGAGCGAATCTGTTTTCACAATCCAGAAATCCCCCTGACTTAGCCAGCTGAGAGAAGTATCCCTTGAAGGTTCCGTAACATCCCCGGAAAGCTGACTCCATGTATAGCCTCCAAGGAGGAAGCCGCCATCTGATGTTGTGATAAAGTCACTGAACCATTCAACACTTGCGCCGCCAAAAGTTTTGTCCCAAAGTTTATTTCCTGAAGAATCAATTTTCACTATCCAGAAATCACCCCTGAAACCGACAGAAGTAGTAAGTGTATCGTGAAGTGAATCTGTTTTGTCACCACCAATTCCTGACCATGACTGGCCGCTAATTGCAAAGCCGCCATCAGCACTTTCTTTAATTACTACCGGGCCGGCTTCACTCTGTGGTCCGCCATAAACTTTATCCCAAATTTTTGTTCCGGAAGCATTTGTTTTTACAACCCAGAAGTCTGACGAATTATTTACCTGTGCCATTGTTTTGTCTCCTGAAACAGGGCTAAATGAATATCCGGCCAACAGGAAACAATTTGCAGATGACTGAATAACTGAATAGCACCTGTCGCCACTATTTCCACCGAAGCGCTTGTCCCACTGCTTATTTCCAAGTGAATCTGTTTTTACAATCCAGTAGTCTTCACATACACCTGAAATGTTCGAGGTAGGATTTCTGTTTGGTTCAGTCCGTTCTCCGCTAATTCCGGAAAGAGAAGATCCTCCAAGTAAATAGCCCTCATCAGGAGTTTGTATTGTGGAGAACAGGTAGTCACCTTTGTCCCCGCCATATCTTTTGTTCCATTGCATGGTTCCTGAAGGATTTGTTTTTACGATCCAGTAGTCACCATGTAAAACGCCATTCATATCTATGACTGCAGTGTCACGTGTGTGCTGGTTAATGTCTGCGCTGCTGTCTGAGGTAGTGAATCCACCCATGAGGTATCCGCTATCCGAAGTAAATTGTAAGCTATAGGTATATTCACTTTTGTAACCTCCGAAACGAGAATCCCATAATTTGATTGAGGGGCCTTGGGCAGATGCAAAAAAGGGCAGGAGGAATATGGTTGTGTATAGGCTTTTCTTCATCGGCAAAAAATTTTGGTTAGATCAGAAAAGTAGTAGTTGTATTCTTATTTTCCAATGAGAAAAAGGGTCTTCTGCACCTAATATACGTGCATTTGCCAAATAACCGGGAGTTTTTTCAACTATTAATCAAGAGAACTTGAAATTACTTCTTCACGAATTTATTCCTGTATATTTTTTACCGGAAGTTATTTCAAGATAATACAATCCGACAGAAAGTCGAGAAACATGAATTTCGATTTTTTTATTGAAATCTGAATTTTGTCTGATTTAGCATATTTATTCTCCAGTCAAATTGAATATGCTGATTGCATTGATTGATAATTGTTTATAAATGAGACTTAGCTTTTAGAAGTGCAATACGCACTAAAATTTTTAGTCCAATTAATCCCGCTTTTGCGGGATATTTGGTTTAATACTTAGTCTCGCCTAAGGCAAGATGGAAAACAATATTCAAATAACCCGAAGCTCTGTTTCGGGGTGTTTCAGCACTTGCACTCACTTTCAAGTTTCGAAAAAAGTCCCTAAAAATATTTCTTATAATCTTCTTTTGTGTGCTAATACTTGACAATGCAGATGTAAAGATATCGTTCATGTACTCACAAACTCCAATTTGTAACAATGAACTTCATCTGTCTTCAAAAATTCAGCTGACTTCTAATAAGAATAGCTTTTCCACTTAATGATATGCTTCCTTTGCTACCATGCAAATGTCAGTCCTTAAAATTTTGTGTTGATGAATTATTTATTTAGTTGTTACCATCAATTTTGTATCGACAGATTTTCCGTCTACTTCAAGCGTGTAAGTGTAAGTCCCTTGAGCAAGCTGATTGCCTTCGATGATTACATTTCCTGCATTGCTTTTTTCAAGTATGATTCTTTTCAGCTCCACTCCATTCATGTTGCGGATAATTATGGCGGCTGAAACAGCTTCATTGCTGACTGAATAATTGATAGTTGTTTTTTCGGAAAATGGATTGGGATTGTTTTGCTCCAGTTTATTTTCGATAGCTGTATTAGATGATACTTTTTGTAAATGATCTGCAGTAAGCAAAGACTTAATGGCGGCAATATCTGTTTTTAATCCTTTGATTTCATTTTGCTGAGCGTCAATAACCGATTGTTGCTCCTGCATTGCTGTTACCAATGGCACAGTTAAATCACCATAACGAATCCCCCAATATTCACCGTTTTTATCCACACCGCTAAAATCAATTCCTTCTTTTTTTGCTGCTGCATCTACTTCCTGTGCAATCAAGCCGGTGTAAATAATTCCCTTTTGGTTTTCGTCTTTATAGTTGTAGGTGACAGGATGCAGGATCAAAATAAAATCCAGACCAAGCTTACTCTCTTTAATATTTTCCTTCAAGCGAGCATCAGAAAGCGTTGTCCAGCCAACCTGCCCACCAATGGAAGTGATCGCAGTGCTACCCACACGAACCTTATTGCTTGCATCTACTTTTGCTCCATATCCAATAGCCGTGGCATTGGTAAAATTAGTTGCTGTGGCATCGGCTGTGGCACCAATAAAAGTGCATTTAGTATATTTAGCATAAGCGCCTCCGGCAAGATATCCAACACCAACTGTATTATTTGCAGAAGTAGAAAGTTGTAAGGCTTTGCTTCCAATCGCAGCATTATAATAACCAATTGTATTATGATTCATTACCAAATCTCCAAAAGCTGCATTTGAATACCCTTTTGTATTGGAAGATAATGAATTATAACCAAAGCAGGAATTATAACTGCCGCTATCATTTTTACTAAGAGAATAACTGCCAAAAGCGGAGTTTTGTCCACCTATTTTATTATTATACAAACTATGATAGCCAAAAGCATTGTTATCGATTCCGGTAGAGTTTCCCAATAATGCCGAAGTTCCATAAGCAGAATTACCCGACTGAAGATTATTGTATAAAGCACTATCACCAAACGCACAATTATAATATCCACTCTGATTGTATACCAGAGCATTTGCTCCAAACGCTGAATTGTAATATCCAGTGTAATTG
>CAYHHK010000011.1:0-26884 GCA_964356415.1 uncultured Flavobacteriales bacterium | reverse complement strand
ACCGGCATTATTGGAGTGTAACGCATTAATTCCCACACCAACATTGTATAAGCCGGTGTTGCCGGTTCCTGCTCCGGTACCAATAAAATAATTTGATTGGCCAAAAATTTGCGTGTTTTGAATAACTGCAATCGAAATTATTGAAAATTTTAAAAAAAATAATTTGTTTTTCATTTGATTGTAATTTTAGTACATGGTAAAAATTATTAATTTAATCAGGGAATTATTAAACAAGAGGGCATCAAATCCTTGGCAAATATATGAATTGTAAAGGTTTGCACAATAAAAAAAAGGGGGGGGGCAAAAATAATTCCCTAGTTGTAGAATGAATTAATTTAGTCTTTATTATTGATTCAAATTCTTTTGCACAGTTTGTTTTCTGAATTAGAAAATATTTTTAAAGAGTTTGAATTGTTGCTATAGATCATTTCATTTTCAGCAAATTCCATTTTCTAATACTCTGATTTAAATGGTTCATTCATTTCCTGCCCCACCTACTTGTCGTCCCTGTTGACACGGCGGTGACTGTGAATAAGCAACATTCAGCTTGATGGATATCAAGACATTTAGTAAAAAATTTTCTTTAATTTTCATCGTTTGATAAACCGGCTTTCGTAATTGTTAGATGATGTTGCTATTCTTACACTATAGAGCGCAGGAGGAAGCAATGATAAGTCAAGTATAATTTCTGACTGCTGATTAATCATTCCTTCCTTAACATTCAGTACTTCTTCTCCAAGCACATTGTAAACCGATATTGTATTTATTATTAATTGCCTTGAGAATATTGCCAAGTGATTTTTCACAGGATTCGGATAAATTGCAATCCCGATAGCTATCGGGAGCCAATTGCCAGCTGCTGGTTCAATGCCCGCGATCACATCAAATATCGCCGCTTCCACCTCGCAACTATTATTGTCAGTTGCTACAACATTGTAATCTCCACCTTCAGTAGCGACATAGAAATAATTGGTTGCTCCGTTAATCAGATTTCCATCATGATACCATTGATAACTTACAGCACCTGAATTGGCAAACAGCGTGTCCCCGCTTTGTGCAATACCCTGAGGAGCCGGATATGGATAGACTGTTATAAAATTATTCAATGTCAAAGTATCACTGCCGTTTGCATTGGTGGCTATAAGGCTTACGGTGTACGTTCCCGGAGTATTGTAACAAATGTTTGTTGGCGAAACATCTGTACTCGTTGACGGATTCGCTCCTGCAAAAGTCCAGAGAAATGAAGTTGCATTGAGCGAGAGGTTGTTAAAATCTGTGCAAGTGCCCGGACATATATGGTTCGGTGCGCTGAAAATTGCCGATGGCAAAGAATTGCAGAATCCGCAAGCCGGATCTATCACAAATTTCCATAAATCATTCATTGAAGTGGTAGCATATGGTACTGCACTTCCACCAAAAAAATAAAGTTCACCATTTCCATTTGTCCATGCAACCGATCCTGCCCTTGCATCAGGCTTATTGAGCGGACTTGAAACGCCAACTGTGCCCCAATTGCCTGAAGGATTTTGCGTAGTATCTCCAGAAACCCACGTCCATTCATTGGTAACAGTGCAGTACTTCCAGAGATCATTATAAAGACCTGCACTTCCGTTCCCTCCGATAAACCAGAAATTTCCATTCTGATCAGTCCAGCAGGCGCGGTTCTCCATTCTGTCTCCCGGCGTATTTGATGGTGAAGAAACACATTTATTCCCATGGTTAGGAATCGCACCGGGAAGTGTGTCTCCGCTCATCCAAACCCAGTTATTTGAAAGTGGGTTATATTTCCACATATCATCTTTCTGGCCATAAATATCTCCGCCAAAAAGCCAGAGGTTTCCATTTAAATCTTTCCAGCGAGAATAGCTGCCTCGTGAAGAAGGTGTATTAGCAGGATCTTCAACGCCAAGGTTTCCAAAGACTGAAGTTGCTCCGCTGAATGGTGAACCTTTCATCCATGTCCATTCGTTGGTTGCAATATTATATCGCCACAAGTCATTCCATGGGACACCGTTATATCCGCCAAAAAGCCAAAGGTCGCCAGCATTGTCTGTCCATGAGCCGGCAGCTTCCCACCGTCCTCCGGGATTATTCAAAATACCGGGAACTCCCTGTACGCCATACACGCCGTTATTGCCTGTTGTATTGGGCCCTTTCATCCACGTCCATTCATTCGTAGTGATATCATATTTCCAAAGGTCGCTGTAGCCGGCAAAGTTTCCAACTTCCCCACCAAAGACCCACAGGTTATTATTGAGGTCAGTCCATGTAGCCGCTGCCCATCCGCGTGATGGTGGACGATTCAGCGGTGAAGACACTCCCTGTGTTCCGTAATTGCCCGGATCATTCGGCGTGTTTAGTCCGTTGACCCATACCCATTCATTTGTAACAGGGTTATACTTCCAGAGTGCATTAAAAAAATCTCCGGTGATCGACCGTCCTCCATAGAGCCAGAAATTTCCGTTCAGATCAGTCCATTCCATTGGTTCATATACTGCAGGAGGTTCATTCGATTGAGCCGGAATGCCCATCGTACCGTAGTTTCCTGCGCTGCCGGGTGCTGAACTTCCATGCATCCATGTCCATTCTCCTGGTTGAGAAAATGTAAGCTCTTGTTGTGAAAGTACGAAGAGTAGAAATAGAATTTTCCGCATGACTTCAATTTATTTTTTTGTGAAATGGCACCGCAATGATTTTGTTCCGCTGATCAACTCGATGAAATAAAGCGACGGTGGAAGTGATGAAACATTTACGATTTCTGGCATAGAGGTATTCTCAAGAAAATTTTCCAAAACTTTTTCTCCGAGAACATTATAGATTGTAATCGTTGCCTTTTCTCCTCCTGGAATTATATTCTTAATATTTAGTTTATCAGAAACCGGATTGGGAAAGATTAATAATCCTCCTGCAGTAGAATTACCTGAAACGCTTGCAACCACATCAAATATCGCCGCTTCCACCTCACAACTATTATTGTCAGTTGCTACAACATTGTAATCTCCGCCTTCCGTAGCAACATAAAAATAATTGGTTGCTCCGTTAATCAGATTTCCATCATGATACCATTGGTAACTGACAGCACCCTGGTTTGCAATAAGTGAATCTCCGCTTTGAAAAATTCCTTGTGGAGCAGGGTAGGGGTAAACAGTGATGTAATTATTCAGCGTAAGTGTATCGCTGGTAATGCCGTTACTTCCGATAAGTGTTACTCCGTATGATCCCGGCGTACTGTAGCAGATATTGGTTGGGGCTACATCGGTACTGACAGATGGGTTCGCTCCCTGAAATGTCCAAAGAAAGGAAGTTGCATTTACTGAAAGGTTTATGAAATCAGTGCACGTCCCCGGACAAATGTGGTTGGGAGCTGTGAAAAGTGTTGTAACGTTTGCGCCGGCGCAAGGCGGAACACTTGGAGACAGTTCCGCAAGAGTATAGAGCCTCACATCATCAAGCACAAGTTCTGTGCATGTCATACAGATATGTCCCCAGTTGGTAAACTTTATCGTATGGCTCGTTGAGGTAGCATTGAATTCAATGACAAACCTTGTACCAATGCCAATGTAAGATTGCGTTGGATGGCATCTCAGATAAGCATAACCAAATCCGATGTCAACTCCGAATAATCCCGGATCGGGGAAACCACCGCCATAAGATTCGCCGCCTGCCCAGAATTCAAGTACATAGGTAGCTCCGGGAGTAAGTCCATTCACCGTTTGTTCGAGCGAAATTCCGAGCGCTCCTCCATAAGCGGCGCCATTTAATGGGTAGCCGGCAGGGATTCCTGTTGTTTCACAATCAGTATTTACAAGGCAAGATGTATCGCCGGTAGGACATGGAGGGCAAAATGAGTTTCCAAAATATGCAGAATGGCTTCCTTCTTCCACATACCAGTAATTGCTGTCATAAAAACAGGAATAGGTGCCTGATCCGCCACCGGTGCATGTCCAGTTTGCAATGTCGCAATTGTAGCTGGAAGAGTTTGGACAGAAGGTATTTGCATTTGAGTTAAAAGCGCAAGTTGTATTCTCAAATCCTCCGTTCAGCAACAGGTTATTTACATTCTGGCTGATCGAATCGTTTTGATCATAACAGAAGATACATACAATTTGTGCATTCGACTGGAAAAAAGTCAGAAGTAAAAACAGTTGAAGAATTTTTTTCATGGAGCATGTAGTTATTGATGGTCTAGCGATTGGCAGATTTGATAAAATTATTTCTGAATATTTTTTCCCCGGAGGTTGTTTCTATGTAGTACGCTCCGGCAGGAAGATTAGAAACATCAATGTCGATTTTCTGTTTATTAATATCTTCAATGTTTTGGATACTGAATATTTGTTCTCCTGTCACATTGAATATGCTGATTGCATTAATTAATAACTGTCTATTGTCTATTGTTAATTTATTTTCCACAGGGTTTGGAAATATGGCCAACTGTTTGTTGCCATCCCGATAGCTATCGGGAGCCATCTCTATTTCGGCGACAACATCATATATCACAGCTTCAACTTCACACCCATTGGCATCTGTTGCAACTACATTGTAATCACCTCCTTCTGTAGCCACATAAAAATAATCCGTAGCACCAGGAATTAGCAGTCCCGTGTGATACCATTGATAACTGATTGCGCCTACGTTTGCAAAAAGAGTATCATCGCTTTGCGTAATTCCCTGAGGTGCCGGATAAGGATAAACCGTAATGAAATTATTCAATGTAAGGGTATCACTTCCGTTTGCATTTGTGGCGATGAGGGTGACAGAATATGTACCCGGTGAATTGTAACAAATGTTTGTCGGAGAAACATCTGTGCTCGTTGATGGATTCGCTCCTGTAAATAACCACAGGTAAGTTGTTCCGTTAACAGAGAGGTTATCAAAATTTGTGCATGTGCCCGGACAAATGTGATTAGGTGCGGAGAAAAGAGCTATTGGCAATGCAGTTGAAAAACACAATGCACAGGAATCATCGATCTCAAACATCCATAAGTCATTGGGTTTTGAATTACCGCTGAAGAGGTAAAGTTTATTGTTCCCGTCGAACCATGAATGTGAACCATTGCGTGCACCGGGATCATTGGTTGGAGCAGCCACACCTTGCGTTCCATAAATTGCTGCAGCGCCTGAAAAAGTACTGCCCTTGATAAATGCCCATTCATTTGTTGGCGGACAATATTTCCATAAGTCATTCATGTCGCCCGAACTTATTCCACCAAACAACCAGAAGCTCCCATTTTGATCTGTCCAGCATACCCTGTTCTCTTGCCTGATATTAGGTATTGCATTGGAATCCATTTCGCAAACATTGCTGAACACACCGGATCCTGAACCATACTGTGATCCGCTTACCCATGTCCATTCGTTGGAACCACGATTGTATTTCCAAAGATCATTCAAGTTGCCTCCTGAATAGCTTCTCCCCCCGAAAATATAGTATTCTCCGTTTGTGCTCTTAAAATTTGTGTAGCATGCACGCGCCGGGGGAACATTCGAAGGAGAAGATACACCTTGCGTTCCGTAACTTCCCGGATCATCAACAGCTTGCGGGCCATTCACCCAGGTCCATTCATTTGTATTTGTATTGTAATTCCAGGTATCGTTGCGGGTATGAAATGCACCGGTAGCATCAAAGAATGCACTTCCGAAGAACCACAACAATCCTGTTGAATCACTCCACGTTGCGTTACTTTCATATCGTCCTCCTGGAAAATTGGATGGGTCAGCAACCCCCATGGTCCCATATGAAGGTGCCACATACAAAGCTTGTGAGCCATTCATCCAGGTCCATTCATTGGTGGTGATATCATATTTCCACAAGTCCATATTGTTGGTGCTCGGATTGGTGGACCCACTGAACATCCACAAATTATTATTGTTGTCAACCCAGCTCAGGCATCCGAATCCTCTGCCACGAGGCTGGTTGAGCGGACTTGGAACTCCCATCACACCATAATTGCCCGGGTCGTTGTTTGCCTGACTTCCATTCATCCATGTCCATTCATTGGACACAGGATTGTATTTCCAGAGTGTGTTTGTTTCTGCCCATGAACTTCCGAATACCCAGAAGTTTCCGTTGTGATCCGTCCATTCACATCCCTCATACACCTCAACCGGATTGTTTGATGGATCGGGAACTCCCATTGTTCCGAAGGATGGAGGTACGTTTCCTTTGACCCAGGTCCACATGCCTGTTTGGGAAAAAGCAAAATGCACAATGCTGAATGTTGAAGTCAGAATAATCAGAAGTAACTTTTTTTTCATAACTATAGAGAATTATTTTTTAATGAATTTAAAACGAAAGTTTTTTTCATCTGAGCGAAGTTGAAGGAAATAAATGCCGGGATTTAATTTACTGCCATCTACATTCAGATCACCATGCTGCTTCTCTACAATTGATTGAACAGATAGTACATTTTGACCTGTGATATTGTAAATCGAAATATCAATCTTAGTCGCGCTATTATACGCCGTGTTCTCAATTGTCAATAGGTCTATTACCGGATTAGGAAAGCTTGTTACTCCCTCTCCTTTGGAGAGGGCAGGGGTGAGGCCTGCTAGAACATCATAGATTACTGCTTCAACTTCACACCCATTTGCATCTGTAGCCACCACATTATAATCTCCATCGTATGTTGCGATATAAAAATAATCTGTTGCACCGGGGATGAGGTTTCCTGCATAATACCATTGATATGCTGTTGCCCCTGTATTGGCAAAAAGAGTGTCACCGCTTTGTGAAATTCCCTGCGGTAACGGATAGGGATATACTGTGATGTAATTGTTTAAAGTAAGCGTGTCGCTGCTGGTTGCATTCGATGCAATGAGAGACACAGAATAATTTCCTGGTGAATTGTAACATATATTTGTTGGATTTACATCCGTACTTGTAGAAGGACTGGCTCCCGGAAAGGTCCAGAGGAATGATGTTGCATTTACTGAGAGGTTCGTAAATCCGGTGCATGTGCCGGGACAAATATGATTGATGGCCAGAAATCCTGCAGTAGCATTAATCACGAGGCACGTTGTATCAGGTGTATATTCCCAGAAATCATTGTTCAGTGAACCACCGTTGATTCCGCCCAAACCCAGATACCCTTTACCTCCGATGGTGAAGAAAGCTGATTCATCTCTGGCACTACCGCCAAAATTTGTTTTTGCTATCCATTGGTTCGTGGCAGGATTGAATTCCCAAAAATCATTCAGCACATTGTTGACCGGCAACGTTTGCCCCGTTCCGGCATATCCCCTGCAACCGATTGCAAATCCTGCAGGGTCCCCACGCCCCGGAGCAGGTATGGATGCCCTCGCTGCCCAAATATTTGTTGCTGGATTGTATTCATAAAAATCATTAAGTCCGTTCAGTGACTGGTCAAATCCTCCACCGACATAACCCAGGGTGTCAATTGAAAATGCGAAAGGCTGAGAACGTGCAATCCCAGGCAGGTTTGCCATTTGCGTCCAGGCGTCAATGGATGGATCATATTCCCAAAGATCATTCTGAAAAATATTTGAAACATTTCTTCCTGTTGCGATGTATGCTTTGTTGCCTATAGAGAAACTGGCAGGAACCTGTCTTTGTCCTGCAGGAAAATTATTCATTTGCGTCCATGTATCAGCTACAGGATCATATTTCCAGATATCATCCATCATGGTACCAGACCATCCTAAACCTGCATAGCCGAAACCGGCAACACTAAAGCTAACACCACTCCAGCGTCCCCCGCCTCCAAAAGTTGCTTTTGATGTCCAGGTATTTGCTGTAGTATCGTATTGCCAGAAATCACTTGCATATCCAATGTAATCCCCGCATCCGAAGTACCCTTTGTCATCAATGGAAAAGCAAAATGTCCGCGACCTTCCATTCCCGGGATAATTTGCTTTTTGTGTCCAGTAGTCAGCACTTACAACGGATGGTGTGAGGATTGCAAAAGCAAATAATAAAATGATAACAGGGAGAATTTTTTCTTTCATGCGTTTAGCGAAATGATGCCTGACTAATGCCAGTCAGCCTTAATGAAATTAGTTCGGAATATTTTTTCGCCTGCTGTTAATTCAAGCAGGTACATTCCGGCTGGTAGTGAGGCCAATTCAATTTTTTGCGATTCGGAGCTTGAAAATAAGAGCTTAACAAATTCAATTTCTTCTCCTATGATATTGAAAATAGAAACTTGTACGACTGAAGAACCGTTGATTTCTTTGTTTCTGATATATAAAATGTCGCTCACAGGATTCGGATAGGTTGTTACTCCTTCTCCTTTGGAGAGGTTAGGGGTGACGCCCGCGATCACATCAAAAATTACTGCTTCAACTTCGCAGCCATTTGCGTCTGTAGCTACAACATTGAAATTGCCGCTCTCATTTGCAACATAAAAATAGTCAGTAGCACCCGGAACCTGTATACCATCATGATACCACTGGTAACTTACAGCTCCTGCATTTGCAAAAAGCGTATCCCCACTCTGGGAAATGCCCTGCGGAGGCGGGTAAGTATAAACAGTGATGTAATTGTTCAGTGAAATGGTATCACTGCCGTTTGAATTGGTTGCTATCAATGAAACAGGATAAGTACCCGGAATGTTGTAGCAGATGTTGGCTGGATTTACATCGGTACTCGTATTTGGATTCGCGCCTGCAAACGTCCACAGGTAACTGGTTCCACCAATAGAGAGGTTGTTAAAACTGGTGCAAGTACCGGGACAAATGTGATTCGGTGCTGAGAAGATAGCAATGGGCGCCGATTGAAAAAAGATTCCGCCACGAAGATTAGGTAGTCCTCCGTTTGTTATGCCCGAAGGCAGTGTAAATGCATTGTCGTCATAGCTGCTCGCCAGACCGAGCCCGTTCGGATTGTCAAACCTGCCAAGTACGTTACTCGTCCATTGTGAAAGATATATTTTTCCATCCGGCGCCAGTTGCAATGCTGCTGCATAGCCATGAGATGCAGTTGCAACCAATGTGGCAGAACTCTTTATGGCTGCAGGAGATCCGGCAGTAAGGTCAAATTGAAAAACGAGGTATCCTGCTCCATGGCTTGCTCCATAAAGCCTTGTTCCGTCAGGAGAAAATTCTACTCCATAAGCATTTGCATAGAGCGAAGAATCAAGCACAATAAGATTACCGGCCTGGCCTGTTGCTATATCGAAGTCATATAATTCATAAGGACCTAGAGCATCATAGTAAGCAATTGCAAGGTGGTTGCCTGAAGGAGAAGTTTTAAGGTATCCAATCTGGTTGTTTCCGCCTGCTGTGTGCGTAAGTCCGTTGTATGAAACAACAGGTACTGTTGACATACCTGATGAACTCAGCAGATAAGCAACGATTGTATCTCCATAATTTGTGGTTGAAAGGATCCATACATCAGTGCCATTTGAGTGCAGACAAGCAGAAACTCTTTCATCACAAACAGGATGTAATGAAATATTTTTCAAGGTTATATCACCGAGCCCGCCCTGCAGTGCTGTATCGACAACTGAGTAGTTGAGCGGATTTCCCGTGAATTGTTCCGGCGCTGAAAAAAGGTAATAGTTAGGATTTGCACCTGGTTGTTTTACGATCAGCGCACTTTGCGTCGAAGATGCTCCTCCTGTCAATCCCGATCCGTTGGGCATTACTGTATGATTGCGGTTCCATACTGTGATACCGTCGCTGTAAAATAGAAGTTGTCCATTCGCATTTGCAATGCTTGAAACGCCTTCCCATTGATTCATTGCAACGCCCGGAAAAAATACCGGACTTCCGCTGTTGAAATCGATTCCTGCTCCTGCTCCGAAGCACCAGATGTTGCCTTCTTTTTGAGCGATTGCTTTTTGTTCGGCAAAAAGACTAACAAAGAAAATGATAAAGTAGATGTAGATTTTATTCATAGGAGAAGAGGGTTGATAATTTTAATTAAACAGGCCTGACAATCCTTTCCAAACCTACATGATTTTTTTCAAAAAAACCACTTTATTGAGGAAAAAAAGTTGAGGCAGACAGAAGAAAAATAAAGTCCAAAATGTAAAAATCAATTTGGCAATAGGAGCACAACTGCTAAAATCAGGCAAACTGAAATTTATTCACATCAAATAGCCCTTTGTCACTAAGTTTTAATGAAGGTATTACCAGCAAGGCCATGAAAGAAAGTGTCATGAACGGCGCTTTCAAGTTGCAGCCGAGTTCTTTGGCTTTCCTGTCTAGTCCCGAATAGGCCGTTCCTGTTGTAATGCAGTCTCTGTCACTCATGAGTCCGGCAACAGGCAAGGGGAGGAGCATTTCTTCCACACCATCGATCACACACAACCCGCCTTTATGAAGGATAAGCATATTAACAGCCCTGCAAAGGTCTTCATCAGTGACTCCAACAGCAATGATATTGTGTGAATCATGCGCGACAGTACTGGCTATTGCGCCGCTCTTCAAGCCAAAATTTTTAATGAAGGCGAGGGCAGGCTTTGCATCGGCATAACGGTTTACCACAGCAATTTTCAAAATGTCATTTCCGACGTTGCTACTTAGTACAATATTAGGTTCTTCCCGGTTGCTTCGTTTTTGAATTGGCTGCTCATTGCCAACTGCCTCCCGATAGCTATCGGGATGAGAACTATCTATATTAATTTCATTCGTAATTAACTGGCCATCCAGCGCTTCAATCACCCTTAACGTTTTACTATCAGTCCGAAGCACAAAGTCACGCTCCTGTTTTTCCGTTACATGAAAATGATTGATGATGGAATGTTTTTTATGCGGGAGAAAACTTGCCCCATTCTCTGATACTTTTTCTCCGTTGATATAGGTCTGTTTTACTTTCCATGATTCCAGATTGTCCACCACAATAAAATCAGCGGGATCATTTTCACGAAGCAACCCTACCGGCAACATGTAATGATTTACAGGGTTGATGCAAGCTGCCGCGAGTACATCAAAAATATTTAATCCGTTTTTTATTGCCCTTCCTACAAGTTCATCAATATGACCATGAATGAGGTCATCCGGATGTTTATCATCACTGCAAAGCATGACTTCATTCGGATATTCACCGATTAGAGAGTACAATGCATTGAAGTTCTTCGCCGCTGAACCTTCACGGATCAGAATTTTCATACCATGCTTCAACTTATCAAGTGCCTCTTCTTTACTCACACATTCATGATCGGTGGAAATTCCTGCTGCTATATACCGGGCAGCATCTTCTCCACGCAATCCGGGTGCATGACCGTCAACGGGCTTGTTTATTTTTTTTGCAAATGCGATCTTCTTGAGAACTTCATCATCACCATGCAGGACGCCGGGATAATTCATCATTTCAGCGAGGTAATAGATCCGTGGATCCTTAAGCAGTGTTTCTACTTTCAATGAATCAAGAATAGCTCCGGATGTTTCAAATGAGGTTGCAGGAACACAGGAGGGTGCACCGAAAAAAAATTTGAGTTTTGCATCACGCGCATCGTCAAGCATATAATACACGCCTTCCATCCCGCATACATTGGCGATCTCATGAGGATCACTTACTGTTGCCACAGTTCCGTGTGTGAGTGCTATCCGTGCAAATTCATGCGGGGTGAGCATTGAACTTTCAATGTGGATATGAGCATCAATAAAACCGGGTAAAATATATTGAGCCTGTACGTCATCGTGTTTCCTGATTGCAGCGATTTTGCCGTTTTCCCAATATACTGTCCCGCTGTATATGGCCCTGCCAGTGATATCTATGATATTTCCGGAGATAAAATTCTGCATATAAGTATGTTATGTGACTGATTTATTTATATACTTGCTCTCCAAAGAAACCAAATAAAACTTTATTCCAATGAAGAAACTTTACGTAATTGTTTTTGCAACCTGCTTTCTCCTGGCCGGAGCATCTTTTTATTCAGCCAGGGCATGCTATGCGAATTTTAACCATACCAATGCTTGTGCGGGTGATACTATCTGGTTTTATGGTCTTGATTTTAGTGCAGTTCATGTCTGGGATTTTGGTGATACCACTGTGAATAACCCAAACGTGGCTTTTGATGATACATCATATCATGTTTATAACACAGCCGGAACATATTATGTAACGCACTTCGTGAACATTGGAGCTGAATGGGCCTTCGAAACCCAGGAAGTTACGGTTGGTGCGAATTGTTTTGATGCTGCATTTGATACGCGATGTGGCAGTTCACTTTATGTTGCTTTTCAGAATCAATCCATCGGAAATAATTTAACTTATTCCTGGAATTTCGGTGAGCCATCTTCGGGAACTGCAGATACCAGTTCATCAATGGGACCATATCATACCTATGCTTCAGCAGGAAATTATGTCGTTACGCTGATAATTGACAATGGAACAAACACTGATACTGCTGTTCAAACAATTACGGTTGACACAGCATGTATGAGCACGTTTATCTCTTACCAGTGGAATCCTTGTGCAGGTGATACTTCATTCTTCTACTATAATTTTACAGGTGTAACTTCGGTTTTCTGGGATTTTGGCGATCCTGCCTCAGGAATCAATAACTTTTCAACCCTGATGACACCAACGCATATTTTTGCAACTCCGGGAGTCTATATTGGTATGGTCATTTTCTCCAATGGAACTGACACTGATACATTGCCTGTTGTAACAAGGGTTGTAGACTGCAGCGTCTGGCCCGGCGATGCCAACCGCGACGGATATGTAACCGGCGAGGATTTCTTTGCTATTGCACTCAACTATGGGGATACAGGTGCTGCCAGAAATAATGCAAACACAACATTCACAGCACAACCGGCTGCTAACTGGGCGAATTTATCCACCTGGTCGTATATGTATTTACAGGATATCATGGATAAGAAGTATGCAGATTGCAATGGCGACGGAGTCATCGACGGAGCTGATGCAGCAGTGGTCGTTCAGAATTTCGGAATGTCCCATCAGTCAGCGAACAACCTTTCTTCCATGATGATCACCAATGCTTCCGATCCTCATTTGTCTGTAAGCCTTCCAACTTCAGTTTCCGGGTTGTCATCCATAACCGCTGACCTTAGTTATGGCGACTCGTTGATTCATACCCCAATTTACGGGCTTTGTGTTTATATAGATTATGATCCTCTGCAAGTGGATGGAAGCACTATCTCAGTTGATTTTACAGGATCATTTCTGGATACCATCAGTATTTCAAATCTGATTACCTTTTTCTACAATGACATGGTGAATCACAGGATTGTAATTGTTGAAACAAGAAAGGACAGGAATGGGATGAACGGATACGGCCATCTGGCTTCTATTTCCTTTAATTCAACGCCCGGATATTCAGGCATTCTTGATCTTCAAATAGGAAATGATACGAAGGTGATGTCCAATAGTGTATACACAGGTGGGACCTTCGGAAACGTACAGAATTTCTTTAAGGTAAATACCGATAATGCATCCACACAGGTATCGCTTGGAATACCGGAATCAAAAATTGACAGAATGGTTGCCCTGTATCCGGTTCCGGCACATAATTACTTCCACCTTGATGTAAAAAATGCAAGTGGAAACTATCTTGTGAAGATCATTGACTTCACGGGGCGTATTTTATCTGTTAAATATCCTGTTACCAATCACCAGATAATTGATGTTCAGGACTTGGCTTCAGGGTTCTATTTTATCAGTGTGGAAGGAGCAGGATGGACGGCCAACACAAAAATGATGATAGAAAGGTAATTACGCATTTGGGCTAAATTTCTTTTTTTTCTTCTTAAGTGTTGGTTTATTAAAAAAATCACGTAGGTTTGCCACTCAAACATGTAAATCAGTCTCTGTAATCTCAGTTTGCTGGTTGCATTTAAAAACAATTGTTATAAAATGAATATTTACGTAGGTAATCTGAGCTTTCGTGCTACTGATGATGGTCTTCGCGATCTGTTTTCTGAATTCGGTGAAGTTACTTCAGCGAAAATTATGATGGACAAAATGTCCGGACGTTCCAAAGGATTTGGTTTCGTTGACATGACTGATGATGCAGCAGCTAATGCAGCTATCGCAGCTTTAAACGACAAAGAATACATGGAACGCAATCTGAAAGTGAACGAAGCTCGTCCACGAACAGAAGGTGATCGTCCCCGCAAAACTTTCAACAGAGGTGGCGGCGGTGGTGGCTTCAGTCGCGGTGGAAATGGCGGTGGCGGCTACGGCGGCGGCGGCGGAAATCGTTACTAAAACTTTCCTGCCTTAAAACATATCCTCTTTCCCAAAAGGAAAGGGGCTTTTTTGTTTGTGCCGGTTTGAATATTTTGAAATTGTTTTTATTCTATTTTTATGCCTTGCAAGTAACAGAAGGAATTTTAAGTAAAGGGAAGCTGATCTTAGAGTAGGATGATACAGTCTCCTTTGGCTTTTCCTCCATTGATATCATGAAGGAATAGCACTTTAAAGTCTGTTCTGAATGATCAGGAATTTGCAGGAGCAAAATATTTTTGCTTCAGAATAACGTATGCTCCAAAAAACGTTGCACTATAAAACAGGTCTCCCGCAATTTGGTTAGTAAAAAATGGAAGTGCCGCAGTGTAACTTTCCATTGTTCCATGCCAGTTAAGGGAATACAAACTCATGTCTGCATACCAGAAAGGCAGATTTGTGACCAGAAAAAAAACAATGGAAGAAGTGATGGAAGCTGTTGGAACTGTGATCAGGCTCATCTGTTTGATCATTTTGATCCCGATCAGAACTGCAACTGAAAAGCAGAGATAAACCGGAATCATTGAGGCGTGAAAACCGATTATTGCATCAGTCGCTAACATGGCAAGTGCAGGAACGACAAAGGCCAGTTTCTTGTTTGTAAATACCGAACCACAGAAAAGTGCAAGTGCTCCGATTGCAGTGAAATTGAAAGGATGCGGCATCAGGCGGCTGATAATAGCAAACAGTATTAAAGCGGCAATTGTCAGGTGCTTTTTATTATTCATAATAATTGGTTTTGTTAGCGAGTTGCAAATTTAGAAATCAATTTCAATATCTTATTCAAGGAATAAGAAAGTTTCAACTAATATGAGTATCCAATCGTTACATAAAGGCTTCTCCTTCTTGTTGTAAATCCATGAATTTCCTCATATTTTTCATTCAGCAGGTTTTCTCCCCTGATGTTCAGGTTGAATCCCCTGCCTGCATTCCAGTTTAAAGAAAGTCCTGCAAGGGTATAAGCATCAACTACATTAACAGCAAGGGCACCCAAAGGACCCAATGAACCATCATAATAAATATCATTTCTTGAGGTAACGAACCTCAGTGATGGCGCTATATGCAGTCGGGTAATCGGATTATAAACCAGTTTCAGGTTCGCTTCACTTGGCCTTCTCACAAGACTTCCTGTCCTGACTTTTGAACTAAGAAATGCGCCGGTGCTGTAAAGTTGCACATTTTCGCCGTTTGTTTGGGATGAGATCACTCCGGAGCTATTGTACTCGATCTTGCCACTCACCAGAGATGCATTTGCTTCAAAAAGCAGCTTCGGAGAAAGATAAGCCCTGATATCAAGCTCTATTCCTATTGTTGTTTGCTTGCCGATATTGAGGTAACGGTCACCTCTGAAATCGTCTCTGTTCCACACGTCATTTCCAAGCGTATCAATTGCAATGGCATTGTCCCACAGGTAAACATATTCAATCAGGTCTTTTGTCACGGAATGGAAAAATGAAACCGCATATTGAAATTTACTATCAGTTTTTTGCTTGAAACCAATTTCAAAAGAACGTGAAGCTTCAGCTTTCAATTCGCTGTTACCGCGGGTAAGGCCGGTTGAAACCCCTCCATCCCAGGGAGCATATGTCTCCGGGGCATAGAATTGATAAAGTGATGGAGTGTTGTATCCGGTCGAATGGGCAAAATAAAGCAAAGCATTTTCACCTGTCTTCATACTGACAGATGCATCGTAAGCAACCTGAGATTTGATAAGCGAATGCTTACTCAGCCTTGTACCTCCGGAAACTGAGAGCCTGTCCGTAAATTCAGAGAAGGATCCTTTAATCAATTGATGAAGCAGAGATCCTCTGATTTCTGCATGAAGGTATGCTGACATTGTTGCAACAGGTATAATGCTGTCGAGGTTCGTTCTTGACTCATACAAACCATATTTTGTGGAGTAGAAGTAGTCTTCCTGTTCCATATCTTCATTCACGCCGGAAAGGCCGATGAGAAAATCGATATTTGTAAAATGCGTATTCAGTTGCCAGTCTGCAGATGCGTATTTTCCACCGTAAGTGCTTTCAACATAAAAATGATCATAAGTTCCCAAATGATCTTCAATGCTTGAATCATTTACAGAGTGGCGCCTGGTATCGGTATATCCTGCACTCAACTGTGAGGAGATTTTGCTTCCGGGCTTCCATCCAATTATACCATTGATCATGTTGCGGTTAAATTTCAACCTGTAATTGTCATCATCAACATAAGCGCCTTTATCAAGATCCGTTTTCATATCAGTACATGAGTAATTTACATCGGCATTCAGTTTGTTATTACTGTAGCCGGCATTTGCGTGGTAGCTGAGTTTGTCCCAGTTGTCATTGTCTCGGTTTTTAAATCTTGCTGGATCTGTTACGGTATCCATGGTTGCATCGGCACCGGAAACTGAAATTTTTTCGATTCCGGCATTTGCATACATTCCTTGCTTAAAATGATAACCCAGCAACGCCCTTGCACGCGCATCGAATGTTTCCTTTTGAAAAGACCCTCCCGTGAGGGCTGCATTTGCAATAAGGCCTTTCTTATTCGTATTCTTCGTTGTTATACTCACGACTCCACCTACTGCTCCTGAGCCGTACAATGTGCTGTTGGAGCCTCTTATAATTTCAATCCTTTCGACATTGCTGATCGAAAGCTCTGAAAGGTCAGCCGTATTGTTCACTGTGCTTGCATCACTGATTCGAATACCATCAATGAGGATAACCGTTTGGTTGCTATTCGCGCCGCGCATGAAAATACTTTCATTCGCCCCCGGGTTTTGGCCGGTTCCGGTGATGTATATGCCTGCTGTTTCACTCAATGCATCAGCAATAGAAGTGTATCCCGACTGCAGTATTTGTGCTGATGTGATCACCGTGATGCTTGCCGGTGTTTCAATATTGTTTTTTTCTATCCGCGATCCGACGACGTTCACTTCTGAAAGATTCAATGTGCGCACACTGTCAGTGGACTGTGCGAATAATGTAATTGTTGAAAAGGCGAGCAGGATTGTACTGCTTAATTTTTTTTTCTTCATGATTCTGATTAATTAATAGTGCGAGAGAATATTAATCGGAATAAAAAAAGGAAGAAGCCGGGTAAAATCAGCCCATTCCTGCCTTTTACCCGAAAGCGGTGAAATGATAATTTGCAAAAGGCAGGTCTTCTGACTTACTCCTTCTTCCGACACCTTCCCGTTCAGTAAAAAAACTGATCAGTGGCTTACTCCGGAAGATCATTATATGGAGCTTACAGCAGCGGGAACTGTACAGGAATTACACCTGTTTCCCTATTAATCCGCTTTATGCGGAACCAATTGCGCCGGCAAAGATAATTTTTCAGTTGAATCAGCAACAAAAAAATAATTATTTCTGATGTACTGCTGATTTGAATGGATTTCTGTTTTTCCATTCATCGCCCATTTTGTCCAGAAAAAGTTTTTCGAAAACGCCAATCAGAAAATTTGTGAATTTGTTTGAAACAAAAAGGTAATCAAAGGACGGGGACGGCCTGCACCCAACACATGCTTTTGCCTCGCGGGCAGTCCTTCCAAGTTCGAGTGATTTCATATTCATTGCAATGGCCATCTCTACTCCATCATATAGAATATTGAAGTAAAGTGAATATTTTTCATTAAATGCATAATCAATGCCGATATAATGAACTTCGAGGTTATCGGGATGGATGATGTGGGAGGAAAATGCAATCAGGTTCTCATTCAAAAAATAACCGTTGACGCAAAATTTTTCTCCATATGCCTTTTGCATGGCGGTAAAATACTTTTCATCAATGATCCCCATTTTAAGAAACTGCCTCGCCGCTGTTTTCCTGAAGAGTTCGCCAATCCGGGGAAGATAGAAATCTAATTCTTCGTCTTTAAGTCTTCGAAATGAAATGGCTTGTTTTGATTGCCGGATCAACTTCAGCCGCTTCCTGTATTTTTTTGTAAGTGCATTAAAGTAGTCATCGAATGATTTCCATGAGCTTTTCACATCCAGCTTCATGGTCAGGTCTTCTCCGTATTTCCGGAAGCCGTTTTGTTCGAGGATATGTAGTTTCTCCGAAGGAAGATTCATTTCTTTCAACATCAATAGCTGGCACTTTTCCAATGAATTGATCTTTTGAATGACAGTAATAACTTCTTCAAAGGGGATGTATTCTTTAAGAAAATGAAGGCAGGGATAATCTACACTGAACAAATTTCCGCAGAAAAGCAATCTTACTTTTTTAATTTTGAAAAAGAGCTTCAAAAGAGGGACAGTGAACGTACTTCCATTGCCTGAAAAGTTCTTCTCCGAGTAATTTACAAGTTGAAGGTATGCGCATGATACAAGGAGTTCGTCTTTATATATGAATACATACCTAAATTCCATATCTGCAGGCTGCGCAACCTCTAATGCAGAAAGGTAACCGGATTGAAGGTGATAATCGTCTGCATGAAAAGCGTCCCAGTTGCTTGCTTCATCCCCGATTTGATGAAAAACTTTTACATGAAAACCGCCGGATGAAAAATGCATAAACATGGAAACAAAAATAAATCCCGACTGTTTCAGCCGGGATTAAAGAATTTTCTAAAGTTGGAATATAGATTAATTTTTGCTGATAAATACTTTTTTACTGATCATATCTATATCACTCTGGAGACGAACGTGGTAAATACCTGTGCTAATTTTATCCAATACCAAAGGAATAAGGTTTGACCCTTCAGCAATAAAAGTTTCCGATGAAAGTATCAACTGACCTTCAGAGCTGAATATATTAATCCTGAAATTTCCTGAATAAGGTGATTGAACCAGCAGGCTTGTGTTTCCCGCATCCTGTGTTGCAACCACAACATCCAGAACAGAATAGTTTTTACAGCTCTTTACGATAACAGGCCCGAACTCTTCGCTAAGCCCGTTATAATCGGTCTGGATTAACTTGTAGTAACTGAATTCAGAAAGTGAATTCTCGTCAATGAATTTGTAGTTAATATTTGAAGTCGAGTTTCCATGTCCTGGAACAGTTCCAATCAAATCATAGTTAATACCGTCAGTACTTCTCGTAAGAGAGAAGTGATCGTTGTTGACTTCAGAACCGGTAGTCCATTGAAGCGATGTAGTTTTACCATCACAATTGCCGGAGAAACTAAGCAGATTCACCGGAAGCGGACTGCTGTTTCCGGAAAGTGTCCACCAGTTCGGGAAGAGCGCAGCGCCAGTAACAAGGGCTCCATTACCGACCGGATTGGATTGAGCACCTTGATATTGTTCCCATGATTCAAGAGGTGATATCCATCTTTGTGCACGTAGTGTTGCGATACCAAGCATTTCATTCAATGTTGATCCGGCATTCATCACCGTGAAAGTCATATTTGCATTGTTACTTGAACCTGTAAGACTAATATACCAGAAACGATCAACTGTATTCGCGCTATTATCAAGTCCTGAATTATTCCGGACATGGGTTACAGTTGGAGGGTAAGGGAGATTCAATGTATTGGTATGGTAAGTAGATACGCTTACTGTGTCTGCATCCCCCGAAGGAATTGCAAAGGTGTAAGGAATCCAGTCAGCAGCGGCTAGGGAATAACCAAATGGGAAAATATGATTGCCCAAAGCACGCCCAATGTTCCATCTAACAAGCCCACTTCCGTCCTCAGTTTCACTTCTGATAAAACCAGTAAACTGAGAAATGGCATTGACAGTTGAGTCTTCAATGATGATTGCCCTTCCTCCATTTGCAGTTACATGGTCGTTGTCAAGGTTAAGTTCGCCGGCCAGCAAATTCAGGTAATGCCTGACATAGGTTGAATTTACAGTAGGAGTATTGGTAGGATAAGCAAATGCAGTCCCGCTCATGTTGATGTCAAGATTATAATACTTATGTAGCGAACCAATCGTTGCAAGACCGAGATTGATGCCGGTAATAACCTGATTTGAGGTACCGTAGTATTCTACAGTGCTTCCCGATTGCAGCCAATAATTCATTGATCCTGTTGCATTGATGGCTGCTGTTGCTGTATTGTTGTAAAGGCCATTGGGATGTTGCGTTGCAAGTCTGCCATAAACATAAATACCTGAATATGGTCTTGTAACATTAGATTTGATTGAACTTGTGCGCAGCGCCAGCTTACCGGTATTCATAATGCTCAGCGGATCAAAAACAAATGATGCCGGTACTGATGTTATTTGAACATCGCCGGTAATCACGTCAACAGTGGTTCCATTATCAATATATTGTCGAACCTGTTGAATGTCGTGCGTACTTGATGTGCGGTTAAAATTAATTGTTCCGTTTCTCAGGAACCTAAGCGATCCGAATACACCCAAAGCGCTGGTACCATCTCTTGTTATGATCCCTGTTCCTCCAATGGTGTAATTCGGGCTCTTAACAATGATTGTTGGTGCCTGTGCATTGTTACCATTCGGATTATTGTCAAAATTGATTGTGCCGCCAGTATGTGAAAAGTTCCCTAATGCATTAGCATCAGAATTTATTGTCAGTGTGGTTGCATCAGATGTTGCACTTACGGAATTATTGTGAAGATACAATGTGCCCCCTGTCATATTAAAACCTCCCTGTACGTTTACTATTGCGGTTCCGTTTTTCCCTTTTATACTTGCTGTGCCTCCTGCAACAGTCATGTCTCCTGCAATATTGAGCGTGAGTGAATCGTTTAGTTGGGAAAGGTAAGTAGAACCTCCGCTGAAGGTCATAGAACCCCCGACATTCATTGTAACATTATGTGTTGTTGAAACAACTGGAGGTGCAGGATTAAAAGAATTATTGCCAGCTGAGATTGAAACGCTTCCGGTGATGTTATATATCTCACCATTTTTACCATAACTTGAAATAAAAGCTCCATTTGCACCTGAAATCAACAAGCTTCCTCCTATGGTCACATTTGTTGTCAGGTAACAGAAATCAGGTGTTACATACGGAACACCGGCAAACATGAATGAATCTGTAGCCGCAGCAAAGTTGATTTTGCAATTGTTTGTAATATTGAAAGTAGCGATACCATTCACGTTATTTGCGGTGTGATATGCACTGAAATATCCACCATCAAAATCAATTGAGTTTGCAGTTAAAGATATGATGCTTGTATTACTTGTACTTGGTGAATTGACTCCTCTGAAAATACCTCCGTTTTGATCGAACATTCCTGTCACCGACATGGTGAGAGAGCCGATAGTAATCCATGATCTGTTATTGAAATTTACATTCATCTGTGAGGCACCGGGACCTTGCACATAATTCCCACCTATTGTCATGTTCATAGAGCCACTTCCGTTATAGATACCGTAAACACCCTGCGCAACTGCAGTTCCTGAATTGAGTACACTCAAGTTTCCGGTTGTTTGCCAGATGGTAGCCCCTCTTGAAGCATTCACGTAACAAAAATTGGAGGCTACAGGAGAATCAAATGTGAAATTCCCTCCGATGATCATGGAGTCAATGGCAACATTTACTGAATCAATTTCTCCGGTGAATTGACCGCCGGTGATTGTAAAATGTCTTGATGTTCTAAAGGTATTGGCACCTAGGTGATTGGCGACAATAAGCTGGGCGCTCGTATTGCTCATGATGAAGTCGCGGCCGACAGTAAGTCGAAGTTTTTGCGTGTTGGTATCAGCATTTACAATATAATTTACAGATGCAGAGTTGATAAGAAAGTCATTGTTGATGGTAATGGTTGGAATGCCGGTCGCTTTTGGTACGATTGGAAGCCCTCCACCCATAAGTACATTGTCGTTTCCCCCTGAAATGATAAAATCAAAAGTTGTAAAATTCAGCAGCCCGTTATTGCCATCAACGAAACGAAGCTTGACAGGCGTGCCGGTGATGGCAGTATTACCAGTAACTGTTAATCGGAGCGGAGCATCGCACTGTGTTACAAACAGACATGTTGGTGATCCGCTGATGGTCAGATTGCCTGTTATGTTAATGCGTAGGTCACCACCTGTTTCTGATCCGGTACCGACCATGCCCAGAAAGTTATGCCCCAACTCTACATTGCTGCTTGCATTCCATGTAAACAGGCAAAATGTTGTATCAGCCAGCACCGTTGCAACCAGCGAAGTACTCACATCAGTAAATGCGCCTGTTGTAAATGTAAATGCTCCGGAAATCCCGGAACGTACAATGAGACTTCCTAAATTGTTAATTGTAACCGTTTGCAAGATAAGATTTGTCGATGCGCCCTGTCCGTCATCCATTATAATGATTCCATTAGTAATTGTAAATGACCCTTTGATACGGTTTACACTGAAATATCCTTTTTGATTCCATCGCAATCCTGATGTATTAACACTGAGTGTAAGGTTACCGAAATTACTGAGTTGTACACGTGATGGATCACCGACAGGGATTGAAATATCAAACCACTTCATGATGGTGATGTTACTTGTTGGTGAAAAGTTTTCAGAACTTGTATAAAAGATACTTTCATCCAATAATACATTATTAAAAGGATTATGAATATAAGTTCCTGCTCCGTTTATCGTAAAGACACCGGGACCAACTGATTTCTCTATAGATCCGGTATTGTTGACAATTCCTGTAGAATAAATTGTAAAATTCGAGGTGTATTTTAAATCGCTTGCATTGCTTGTTACAAAATTCAGTGTTCCATAAACAGCAATACTGTCAATCACATTCGTATTGATATCAACAAGACAGGTTAAGCCTGCCGGAATAATAACAAAATCGGAAACTGAAGGCACCACTGCTCCTGTCCATACGCCCGGACTACTCCAGTTTCCACTACTTGCCAAAGTTCTGGTAGCAGCTTTTACTGAAACAGTAGAAAGCAACATCAAAAATAATGTTAAAAAATAAAAATGTTTTTTCATTCTCGGAATGTTAAGTGTTAAGAATTCCAATAAAATTATACCCGACTTCTTCAATATAAGAATCATAGCGAGTTTTACTGGGGTAAATATATTAAGAAATTTGACCATTGCAATCAGTTATTTATTTTTTTAAACAGTAATTTCCTTGAATTCATATTCCTTCAAGAATAGGGATTTTCTGAAGACAAGTCAACAAATAGGTGGGGAATGCTACTGTTTTGGGGGTGAATGTTGGAAAATATCACGTTAAAAAACGGGCTTGTTGCGGAAAGTCAGCCAAATTCACTTTTACTATGAACAGAATTACTGATTGTTTCTGCGAAGTTCAAATCCGAAAGAGGTATTCCTGTTAAAATTCTTTCTTCAATACGGCATTGAAGAACAAGCACCAATTCTGTTGTAGGTGAGTAATTTTATTTTTTCCGTCGAAAACAGCCGTTTGTTTATTTTACATTTGTGGCTGACCAACTTTAATCAGAAATTTATTCAATGCAAAATACGTTGACGACACCAGCGATTTCAAAAACTGATTTTCATTTTTCCGGACAAACATCTGTATATCATGGTAAAGTACGCGATGTATATACGATTGATAAGAAATACCTTTTAATGGTAGCAACCGACAGGATTTCTGCATTTGATGTCATTTTGCCCAGAGCCATTCCTTTTAAGGGACAGGTGTTGAATCAAATTGCTTCAAAAATGATCGCTGCAACTTCAGATATACTACCCAACTGGATTATAAGCTCTCCGGATCCGAATGTTACCATCGGCAAAAAATGTGAACCGTTTAAAGTTGAGATGGTGATACGTGGTTACCTGACAGGACATGCATGGAGGGAATATAGTGCAGGTAAAAGGATGCTATGCGGAGTAAAGCTGCCTGATGGCATGAAAGAGAATGAAAAATTTCCTGAGCCAATTATTACGCCGACAACGAAAGCATCTGCCGGACATGATGCAGATATTTCAAGGGAGGAAATCATCAGGCAGGGAATCGTTTCAGAAGGTGATTACATAGAACTTGAAAAATACACAAGGGCCATTTATCAACGAGGGGTTGAAATGGCTGCTAAACGCGGACTCATTCTCGTTGATACAAAGTATGAATTCGGAAAGGCAGATGGAGAAATATGCCTCATGGATGAAATACACACACCTGACTCCTCGCGGTATTTTTATGCTGAGGGATATGAAAAACGTTTGAAAAAGGACGAAATGCAAAGACAGCTAAGTAAAGAATTTGTAAGACAGTGGCTGATCGAAAATAATTTTCAGGGAAAGGAAGGTCAGACCGTTCCGCCAATGAGCGATAAATGGATAACGCAGATCAGCGAAAGGTATATTGAACTTTATGAAAAACTGACAGGTGAAAAATTCGTCCGCGCTGATGTCACCGATGTTGATTCAAGGATTGAGAAAAATGTAAAGGAGGTTCTTTTGCGTCTTTTTTGATTTTGAGTTTGTTGAATGGCAAGGCCTTTCTTCAGGCAATATGAGGTAGTTAATAAACCAAAAAGAAATTGCCGCAGATTGAAAAATATCAATGCACAAAAGAGGATAAGGTAATAAGGTTTTTGACCGGTGGGACGTTTTTTTATACTAAGGTTTAGGATATTCATGAAAAATAGGATTAGATAATTATTGCTAAAATAATTGCCACAGATTTGCAGATTGAAAAATATCAAAGCGTTAAGATGATAAGGTAATAAGGTTTTTGACCGTTGGAGGGGTGTTATACTAAGGTTTAGGGAATCATAAAAAACAGGATATAATTATTATTGATAAAGAAATGCTACTGATTCGCAGAATGAAGAATACCAATACACAGAAAAGAAAAGGTAATAAGGTTTCTGACCGGTGGAGGTATTTTACTAAGGTTTCTAGCCATAATGAAATTAACGATGGAATTATTTTTGATAAAACAAAATGATGTCAGTTAAAAAAAGTGTTTTTCTTTTTCTTCTCTTCGTAATTTTCAACGTTAAGTTTTCAGGTCGGGCTTTGGCTCAGGATTATACTTCGGGTAATCCTGCTGCCATCCGCGCATTTGACCAGGCAGTACGTTATTATGACCAGCGTGAAAATGAAAAAGCACTTGAGGCGCTAAAGAGTGCTTTGGATAAAGACCCTGCATTTGTTGAAGCATATACACTTCGTGCCAACATATATGATGACATGAGGAAGTTCGAACTTTCAGTCATTAACTATAAGAAAGCGATTGAACTTAAGCCGGATTTCTTCATCAATAATTATTTCTCGCTTGGGAATGCGGAATTCCGTCTTGCTCAATATGAAGAAGCCAAGGTGAACATGCAGAAATTCACTGCAGGGACAAAACCAAATCCTGTTCTTCTTTCCAAAGCAAAATTCATTGTTGCCAGTTGTGACTTTGCCATTGAGGCAATGAAGCATCCTGTTCCTTTTAAGCCCGTCAACCTGGGCGACAGCATCAATACCAAAGACGATGAAATACTTCCAACGATCACTGCAGACGGAAAGTACCTTTTGTTCGAAAGACAATTTGCAACCACTGACATGTATGGAAAAAAATCGCGCGGGGAAGATTTTTATATCAGTGAATACAAAAAGAATCACTGGACAAAGGCAGCACCGCTGAGTGAGTTAAACACAGCAGGCAATGAGGGAGCATCCTGTTTTTCCCCGGACGGACAGTATTTATTTTTTACCGGATGCGAAAGCAACTTCGGCTATCCCGAAGGGCGTGAAAAAGGACTTGGGTCATGCGACCTTTACATTTCAAAAAAATCAGGTACTAAATTTCAAACACCGCGTGACCTTGGCATTCCCATCAACACCAAAGGATATGAAACACAGCCTTCCTTTTCTTCTGACGGCCGCACGTTGTACTTTATCAGAAAAGTAAAAAATGCGGCAGGTCGTGACAACCAGGACATCTACGTGTCATTTATCAATGACAACAGCAGCTGGAGTGAACCGATGCAGTTGCCGCCCAATATCAACACTGACAAAGATGAGTTCAGTGTATTCATTCATCCTGATAACCAGACTTTGTATTTCTCTTCTGCAGGGCATCCCGGTTTTGGCGGCCTTGATATTTTCATGAGCAGACGGAAGGAAGACGGTAGTTGGGGCGATCCGGTGAACCTCGGTTACCCGATCAATACCTCCAGTGATGAAAGCAGTTTGCTGGTGAGTCCCGATGGAAGCATCGCTTATTTTGCATCCAACCGAGACGACAGCAGGGGAGGGCTTGATCTATACCAGTTTGATCTTTATGACGGCGCAAAGCCCAACAGGATGACATACCTGAAAGGAATTGTATTTGATGCTGATACAAAGAAGCCACTGGGAGCAAGTTTCGAACTTATTGATCTTGCCACATCTAAAACAATTGTGCGATCTGTTTCCAATGATGTATCGGGAGAATTTTTGGTATGTCTTCCTTCCGGAAAAAGTTATGCGCTGAATGTTTCAAAAGACGGTTACCTTTTTTATTCAGATAATTTTCGATTAAAGGACACTGCCTCAGTGAAGGCACCGTTTGTGAAGGATATTCCTCTGAAGCCAATAAGGGTAGGGCAGAGCATCGTGTTGAAGAATATTTTTTACGAGGTGGATAAGTATGACTTACAGAATGAATCGGAAG
Organism: uncultured Flavobacteriales bacterium; assembly: GCA_964356415.1. Taxonomy (GTDB): domain Bacteria; phylum Bacteroidota; class Bacteroidia; order AKYH767-A; family 2013-40CM-41-45; genus JAPLDB01. The sequence continues at coordinate 276 of CAYHHK010000011.1, read as the reverse complement.
CAGAAATGGGGAAGATCATTGCGTTTATGAAAAAGAATCCTGCTGTGAAAGTGGAGATTAGCGGGCATACTGATAATACCGGAGGCAAAGAACATAATCAGCTACTGAGTGAGAACCGTGCAAAAAATGTTTACGATCATCTGATTAAAAACGGAGTTGATGCCGCACACCTGGTATACAAAGGTTATGCAGATTCAAAACCTGTAACAGTGAATACCACAGAAGCGGGCAGGGCACAGAACAGGAGAACGGAGTTTACGATCGTGGCGGTGAACT
>CAYHHK010000010.1:6597-50353 GCA_964356415.1 uncultured Flavobacteriales bacterium | reverse complement strand
ATTGTTTTCTCTCCCTCATTTGTACATTTGTACCTGATTCCTACTTCGTTGAGATTAGTATTTCCTTTGAGCCCATTCTCTATAAAAGCTCAAACATCTTCCCCGGCAACGCCTTCAGCATCCCATCAAATTCCAGGTTTAACAAAGTAGTAGAAACCTTGTGCACAGGCAGCCCCGACTGAATCATCAGCGTATCAATATCAATTTTCCCTTTTTCTTTCAGCAGATCAATCAGTACCTTTTCTTCCGGATTGAGTTCCCTGAAAATATTAAGTTGCTTTTGTTGCTTTGCTTTTTGCGGAGTATTCCAGTTCATCAGCGATGCAACGTGCTCTGCATTTTCCGCCAGTGCGGCTTTGTTCAGGCGGATGTAATCATTGCATCCCTGCGAGTACGTTGAATTGGCACGACCCGGCACGGCAAAAACTTCACGGTTATATCCGTTGGCAATATCAGCGGTGATCAGTGCGCCGCCTTTCAGTGCTGATTCAACAACGATGACTGCATCGACCATCCCGGCTACAATGCGGTTTCTCGAAGGAAAATTTTCCCTGTCAGGATTTGTTTTGGAAATGAACTCGGTAAGTATGCCGCCATTCTTCACCATCTTCTCTGCTGTTGGCTTATGTTCACCGGGATATATGCGATCCAGCCCGTGCGCCATGACACCGATCGTAGATAAATTATTTTTTACGCATGCTTTATGTGCAACGATGTCAATGCCATAAGCCAAACCGCTCACAACTACGGTATCATATTTTAAAAGATCAGCGACCAATTGCTCCGTGATTTCTTTTCCATAGGCAGTTGAATTGCGTGTGCCTACGATGGCTACTATGCGCTTTGCATTCAAGTCGCAGTTTCCTTTAAAGAACAGGAGCGGTGGGGCATCCTCGCAGTTTTTCAGTCGCAGGGGATAATCCTGTTCCGTATAAAAAAGTGATGTGATTTTATGTTTACGGATAAAATCCACTTCTTTTTCTGCCTGATCAAAGACAGCATGGTTTGCAATGGCTGCAGCGCGTTCTACTCCAATGCCGGGGATTCTTTCCAGATTGGCCTTTTTCTTTTTGAAAATATTTTCCACGCTTCCACAGTAGCTAACAAGGTTTTTGGCAAGTACCGGCCCCACGCCGGGAAGGAGCGTTAATGCGATTTGATATTTCAGTCGTTCGTCTGTGTTCACAAGGGAAATCTTTATTTACTTTGGTCGCTCTAAAAATACTGAAATCATTTTCACCAATGAGAAAAATTATTCCGATTGCAGTCCTGATTTTCTTTTTTATCAAGTCCCAGGCACAGTTTGCAAGCATCTCAGGCCGCGTTATCGCAAAGGCGGACCAGTCCTCTTTGCCCGGAGTATCCGTGATCATTGATGAGAATTCAGGCGGAACTACGACTGATATAAACGGAAATTACACTTTGCAGGTGACTGCCGGAAGTCACACGATCACGTACAGAATGATTGGGATGAAGGAACGAAAAGAGAATGTAACGCTTCAACAGGATGAAAATAAAATCCTTATTATAATGTTGGAGGATGACTCAAAAGAACTAGGTGTAGTGGTGGTAAGTGCAAGTAAATTCGAACAGAAGCTGGAAGAGGTTACTGTGAGCATGAATGTAATCAGGCCCTCTATTGTTGAAAGTAAAAACATCACGAGCATGGATGACATGCTTGACCAGTCGCCATCAGTCAGTATCATCGATGGTCAGGCCAATATCCGCGGAGGCAGCGGATGGAGCTACGGTGCTGGAAGCCGGGTGCTTATACTTGTTGATGATCTTCCCCAGCTCACGTCTGATGCAGGAGATGCAAAATGGAGTTTTCTTCCGGTAGAAAATCTTGAGCAGATCGAAATTATTAAAGGAGCATCATCGGTGCTGTATGGTTCATCGGCGATGAATGGCGTGATCAATGTGCGTACAGCATATCCTAAATCGACACCGCAAACGCGCATCAGTGTTTATTCAGGGTTCTACGACACGAATCAGAAAATAACATTGAGCGACACGACTTATAACCTGAATCAAAGTGGAAATATCAGCCAGAAAATTTCAGGCGTCAATTTTCTTCATAGCCGGCAGATTAACAACCTTGATGTTGTCGTAGGGGGCCACATGTTAATTGATGAGGGTTACAGGCAGGGAGAATACGAAGACCGTGCGCGCATTAATTTTAACCTGCGCTATCGGTTTAAGAAATTTGACGGGCTAAGTGTCGGGCTCAATTTCAACACACAGCTTGCTAACGGAACCACTTTTTTTATCTGGCAGAACGATACAACAGGTGCGTATCTCCCGGCCGGAGGCACAGGTGAGGGAACTTCACTCAGCGGTTACATTACGCACCGCACGAACATTGATCCTTATATTACTTATGTGACGAAGGGGGGCAGCACGCATAAGATTAGAACAAGATTCTTCCGAACCAACAATGAAAATACAACCAACCAGGAATCAAAAGCGGATTTCTATTATGGAGAATATCAGTACCAGAAGAAATTTTCTGACGTGCTTTCATTAAGCGGAGGACTAGTTGCAACCAGTTCTAAAGTGAAGAGTGAACTTTACCGCGACCATACCGGAAGTAGCTTTGCCGGTTATTTACAGGCCGATGCGAAATTATTTCACAAGCTGATTCTTTCTGCTGGCGGACGCATTGAGCAAAACAAACTAGACTCTGCCACAGACAAACTGGTGCCTGTCTTTCGTGCTGGCATGAACTACAAGGTTTTCGAGCATACGAATCTCAGGGCTTCGTACGGACAAGGCTACCGTTATCCTTCTGTGGCAGAAAAGTACATCAGAACACAGGTGAGCGGACTTGATATTTATCCGAATGATTCTTTAGAAAGTGAAAAAGGATTTTCGGTGGAGGTGGGAATCATGCAGGGTTTAAGGATTGGTGGATGGAAAGGCTATTTTGATGTAGCTGCATTTTATACAGAGTATAAAAATATGATTGAGTTTACTTATTCTGTTTGGGATCATGCACCCGTTCCTCCTTCATATGGTATAGGATTCAGAGCATTGAATATCGGCAACACGCGGATCAAAGGTTTTGATGTATCCCTTATCGGTGAAGGGAACTTCGGTAAACTGCGGGTTTCGACCATTGCTGGTTACACCTACCTCATCCCCGAAGTTACATATTATGATTCTGCATACATTATTGCACAATATGCAATTGATAAAACAGCTTACCTGGGAAGTGATTCCAGCAATTACCTGAAATACCGTTCAAGCCACTTGTTTAAAGGGGATATAGCAATTGGATATGGAAAATTTTCCCTGGGAGTAAGTGCCCGTTATAACAGTTTCATGAAGAACATTGATAAGCTATTTGTGAATTATCCGCTGGGTGATTTCATTACACCCGGCGTCAGGCATTACCGGAACAGCCGGACAAAAGGGGACTTAATTTTCGATGCCCGCCTCTCAAGCCAGATTACTGCCAATGTGAAGTTCGCCGTCATCGTCAAAAATGTCTTCAACTACATTTATATGCAGCGACCAACCGACATGCAGCCGCCACGCGTATTTTCAGGACAGCTCACCATCTCCTTCTGAACTGTCGATGAAGACTGCATTTTGTTGAAAAATATTTCATGAACAAATCGATTTACCTATATTTTTGCAGTCCAAGATTTTACAACACGAATGAAGATACTCGGAATCGTCCCTGCGCGTTATAACTCCACCCGCTTTCCCGGCAAGCCATTGGCAGACATCAATGGCAAGAGTATGATCCAGCGTGTGTTTGAACAATGTTCGCTTTCGAAAAAACTTTCGAAGATTTTGATTGCTACCGACGATGATCGCATTGCAAACCATGTTCGGGAGTTTGGCGGACAACTGATGATGACCTCGCCACAGCATCAGAGCGGCACAGACCGTTGCGCAGAAATCATAGCCAATGACACAGAGAATGGATGGGATGCCGTGATCAACATACAGGGAGATGAGCCCTATATTCATCCCGATCAGATCGATTTATTGTGTTCTGTTTTTGAAAACAAGAATACATCCATCGCAACACTGGTTAAAAAAATTACTTCACCGGATGAGTTGTTCAACCACAACAATGTAAAAGTGATTTTGAATAAGAGGGGAGAAGCCATTTATTTCAGCCGTTCACCAATCCCATACAACAGGAACTTTCCAGAGCAGGAATGGTTGAAGTACTCATCTTATTACAAACATATTGGTATTTACGGCTACCGTTCGGGAGTGCTGAAGGAAATTGCTGCGCTGCCGAAAACAAACCTGGAGATCACAGAATCTCTCGAGCAGCTACGCTGGATTGAGAACGGATATACGATTCATGCAGAGATAACATCTCTTGAAAGTATTGCCATTGATACGCCGGAAGATTTATTGAAAGTAAAGGCCGGCGAGTAAATTCACTTCTCAAAAATTTCCCTGAGATCTATTTTCAGATCCGGAAAAATGTAAGAATGGATTTGCTGTGGTTCCATAAAACGGTTTCCTTCACCAAATTTGTTGTCTTCAAGAATAAATACAGTAATCGTTTTTTTCGCCGGCTCAACAACCCAGTATTCTTTCACGAAATTCCTCTGGTAGAGAAGAAATTTTGTTGTGAGGTCATAAACAGAAGTATAAGGTGACAGGATTTCAATAACCCAATCAGGTGCGCCGGTAGCTCCTTTTTCATCAAGGTTTTTATCGCTGCAAAAAATGCTGAGGTCGGGCTGAACAACAATCATATTGCCCGATTCAGAAAGCCTTACATCAAAAGGAGCAGAAAATACCCTCCCGGGTTTTCCTTTCAGGTAAATCCCAATCTCGCGTATCAGGTTGGTGACAATTGATTGATGATACCTGCCCGGTGCCGGAGTCATATCGCTCGCAACAGAAGGCCCTTCGATCTTCTCGTAAGCAACACCATCAATTATCTCCCAGCGCCTTCCGTCATCCCAGGTAAGATAATCAGCATAGGTATATCCCTTTCCTCCTTCTACAGGCTGTGCCATTGCATAAATTTTATTTACAAAAATAGTGACAATGCTCTATCGTTCCAAACCATTTTTATAGAATGCAATGCATCGTTTCCTTGCAATCTCATAATCCACCATGGGTTTTGGATATGATTTTTCCTGAAATTCCGGCACCCACTTTCTTATGTATTTGTGATCAGGATCGAATTTTATTGTCTGTGCCTCCATATTAAAAATGCGGAAGTAGGGCGCAGCATCACAGCCGGTTCCTGCACTCCATTGCCAGTTCCCGTTGTTGCTTGCAAGTTCGTAGTCAAGCAATTTCTGAGCGAAGTATGCTTCGCCCCATCTCCAGTCGATCAATAAATATTTGGTGAGGAAACAGGCAACAATCATTCTCACACGGTTGTGCATGAAACCTGTGGCATTCAATTCGCGCATTCCTGCATCTACGATCGGAAATCCTGTTTCTCCTTTGCACCACTTTTCAAAACCCGCGTCATCATCGTTCCATTTCAGACGATCGTATTCCTTTTTAAAAGAATGATGAACGACATGTGGAAAATGCCATAGTACCTGCATAAAAAACTCTCTCCAGATCAGTTCATTCACCCACGTGTCACTTTTGTTCCAGGCTTTTCGCACAAGTTCACGGATACTTACTGTTCCAAAACGAAGGTGAATTCCAAGGTGTGATGTTCCTGCGACGCCGGGAAAATTTCTTGATTCAGAGTAATGTTTGATATGCGTAAGATTTAGATCATTGCCGGCAAAATCAAAATTCAATTCTTTAAATCCGATTTGAGGGATACTTAATAATGATTGTTTTTTTATCTTTTTGAAACTGGAATAATGTTTTTCTGTTGGAGATGATTTCAGATCAGCACTTTTTTCATTTCCGACTTTCGCTCTCCACTTTTTCATGTAAGGCGTAAAAACGGTATAAGGCAATCCGTCATCTTTTGTTACCTCGTCTTTTTCAAAAATAACCTGGTCTTTGAATGTATGAAAGGCGCTTTTATTTTCTTTTATCAATGCACAGACTTTTTCATCACGGCCTTTTGCATATGGCTCATAATCGTGATTTGCATATACATTCCTGATGTGAAATTCATCAATGAGTTTTTTCCACACAACAATCGGATCTCCATACCTGACAATCAATGCCGATCCATGTTTTTCTAATTCTTTATTTAAACGATGAAGTTGGCTGTGAATAAACAAAACCCGTTTATCGCTTTTGTCCTCAAGCCGGTTTAGGATATTAGTATCAAAAATAAAGAAGCACAAAACAGGATTTCCGCTTTGCAAAGCATGCAGCAGACCGGCATTGTCATGTAAACGCAAATCCCTGCGAAACCAGAAAGCTGAAATTTTTTCTTGCATAATAAATCGTAACAAGGAAACGCAGGGGTAATGGAATTGTTTTTAATCGAAAGAATTCCTCGTCTCGCCTTTGGCGAGGCGGGGTTGAATTAAAATTTTAGCCACGTCCCGATAGCTATCGGGATTCACTAATTCACACGAAACAATATTACAATGCATGCATCAATTAGTGATAATTCGTGTAATTAGTGGCTTGATACACCGCAGCTTGCTGCAGGGTCATTCATTTTTCAATAAAAGCCTTAGCCATTCATCGGACATGCGCCTTTGTTGCTGTTCTTTTTCCGCAGCATGCAGGAATTGAATTTAAAGCCAAAGAAAATATCCATACTCCTTACATCTGACCCTACAAATGAAAGTAAACGGTCTGTACCCAATACAAAAAACAAATACCGCACAGCTACTCCCATGTAAACATGTTCATACTCATACATGTTTGCAGAGATGGATGCTTCAAATTTCCTTGTTTCATAGCGAGGGACCAATGCAATCGAATTGGCGCGGAATACTTCTCTATCGGAGAGCGGCAAACGCTGTACAACACTGAGATTGGCATACCAGCGTGGCTTAATGCAATAGTCGAACTGAATGCTTGCAGCAGCAGGCATAAAAATTCCGAAATGATCTGAGGCCAGTGAACTGCCTGAATGTGCACTGAGTTGTGTATCGACATCTTCAATGCCGTTAAATTTTGCCGTGTCTATATAGTTCCATTGAAATGTACCGTCATTAACCTGAAAGCGGGATGCACCACGGTTAAAGTAGACATAGCCAAGGTCAATCAGAGATAAGCCGACTTTATACTGATACCGTTTTCTGCGATCAGCATCTTTGCCACATTCGTAAGCACCGGGATTGCGTTTGTGAATATACACTGCGCCAATGTCTGCACTGCCGCCAAAGCCCCTGATGCTGAGAAGTCCTCCGTTATTGCCAACCATCGCATGACCATAATCAAGATTGACGTGATTCATGTAGAGTGAGTTGCTATCAGGGATCATGTATTCGCCCACATCAGCATGAAGGTACATTCCGTCAAATGCAACAATACCATTAAGGGTAGCACCCCAGGCAATCCAGTGCGGATCTCTGTCTGTATAAACTTTTGCGTAAGTAAATCCTATGTCGCCGAACATCATCCCCGCAGCATTTACTTTCATATCACGGAACACTGAATTGTGCAATTGTGCATCATCAAATTTGGTATAGAAAGCCCTTGCAATGGGTGTTGGAACGCTGTTCGCTGAGATGACTGCACGCATGGCAGTATGTACGGCCCATGCTTTTGTATTTTTATTTTTGATATAGGAGGGACCAAGAAGAAGGCCGCTTGCATATGCGTGTTTGCTTCTGGAATTATTGTACTCAACGAATGTGGTGCTGTTCGTCTGCGTTCCGTTTTCTGACGTAGTAGTTTTGGTATTGACGTCAGATAGCTTTGGCAAGTAGAGGTAATTGTTGTCGTAAAAAACATCGCCTGCCAGGATATTCACTTCGTATTCATAGGGCACACCTACAATGGCGGCAGGATTCAGATGCAATCCCATCACACCTGCATAATTGCTGTTCGCATATCCCCATAATTCCTGTGCAGATAAGCGGGCGTAAAAACTGCAGCATATTGCCAGGGAAAGAGATCCGGCTTTAATAAGTCTAAGGATATATGTTCTGTTTGACGCAGACATGATTTGATAACGAAGAAAAGGTACTCAATATTTGAAACTAATGTTGTATTAAAATGGTTTTTTATAACTTAAATGTATTTTCAAAGATTAAGGGACTGTTGTCCATTCTCAAGATCGAGCAACCATTGCTTTCTCCAAAGCCCGCCGGCATACCCGACTAGTTCTGAATTAGAGCCAATCACGCGGTGACAGGGAATGATGATACCGATTGGATTTTTGCCATTTGCTGATGCGGCAGCACGGATTTTTTTCTCATCACCCAGTTGATGTGCCAGTTGTAAATAGGAGATTGTTTTTCCGAATGGAATTTTGAGAAGCTCATCCCAGACATGTCTTTGGAAAGAGGTGCCGTTTGGCTGCAGTTGTAATTCAAATGTTTTTCTCTTGCCGGAAAAATATTCATCGAGTTGATTCACGCACACTTTCAATGAAGGCGGAATTCTTGAAGCTGGATGGTGGTGTTCATCCAGAAATGTCACAGAAAAAATCACACCATGTGATCCTGTGATTTCGAGAACCCCTACAGGAGATTCCAGATATGCTTTATCGATGTGATTCATGAGAGCATGTTATTCATGGCCCCGTTTTTTCATCTCTTCTGCCACTGCTTTTGATGAAGCGTCGCCTCGCTTTTCCAGTTCTCGGATGATGCTACTGTGATCTTCAGAACTCTTGTCCTGAGACAACTTGAAGCTGGCTTGAATTTTTTCTACTGTAATCTCAAAACAAGTTACACCGGTAATATTTTCCCGAAGCACTCGTGGGCTGATGTTTTTAAAATATTTTGGCTTTTCGGATTTCGATTCCATCTCATCAGTGATGTTAATGAGGTGCTCATACACTCCCATATCAGTGATCTCTTTAATTTTTCCATAAACATGAACAGCTGTGTAATTCCACGTTGAGACATTTTCATGATTATACCAGGAGGAAGAAACATAGGCTTGTGGTCCGTTGAAAATGGCTAGCACCGTCGGAGAATTATGAAATAGTTTCCCCTGTTCGTTTTCTTTTGAGATATGTCCTATTAAAACGAGTTCACCGTTTTTCTCATGAAGCATCATTGGAATGTGAGTAGCAACAGGTCTTTCTCCGTCATGCAAAACCAGAATCCCAAAAAGATTTTTCTTTATAAATTCAATTAACTCTTTGCGGTCGGTATTTTTATATCTGTCGGGAGTATACATGGCTTGCAGCTTACTGAAAACCAAAAGTACGGAAGAAAACGATCAACTTATGGGTAGCTGTTCAGTTTGAAAGATTCCAATCTCATCACATAGGAGATCGGATAGACAGATCATAAAGAGTGATTTTGGCGGAAGAGAAAATTTGCTTCCCGGGGGCAAATTTTCTCTTCCGCCACCCGAATAAGCTGATTAATTTGTAATACCGAAACATTCCTATCCCGAAGTTTCGGGATCGTATAAGCGTCAACCTAAAAACGGTTAATGGCTTCAAGTCCCACAGGGACGACATATTAATAAACACTGTAAATAATTGATATTATTTGCCTTCGGTGTATTCGCATGTTGTGATTTAATCTAAAGTTGATGACTATGCTATGTTTCGGGACGAGGATAGGAATCTCAACAATTCAAACTAAAGATCAACCTTTCGTAGGATTTAAACCTTCATAAATCCATGCTTTAAAAGTTCTTTCTACATTTCAGTCGCATAACCTTTTCCCCGGTGCTTCTTCAGAAGGCGATATCCGATTTCAATATCAGCAGTGCTGTCCAAGTTTTTCAAAACGAACCAGCCGATTAATTCACAAGAAGTTTTTTCAGTGCTCATCCACAGTCACAATCCTTGCTCATACTTACTAAATACTATGTAGGTTATACGACAAAAAAAATTCGAAATAAAAGGGCTATAAACACTTTTAATGTCGCCTGAGTAATGGCCTAAGTAGTATTAAAAAAGCAGGAATTATTAATGATACGGTTCCAGTCTCTCCAAACGCAGGCTTCGTTAAAGGAAGACCCGATAGCAAATGAAGCACTGCTCTGTTTTTTTTATTTTCTGTTGGATGGTTATTACAGTGGGGTTGGCATCATCTTGCTGTTAGCCAAAAAATAAAAATAATTCTTGCTTTTTAAATAATAACCGCTAACCTTAGTGGTGTCAAAATATACTTATGTCGAATAGACTTTTTTCCTTTTTTCTTTTTCTTTCACTTTTCAATACTGGCAGCGCTCAGGTAGCAGACACTACTAAAAAATTATACAGTAATTTTGGTCTTTCATGGGCAATCGGTCCTCAGCTTTCGATAACTGATGATTATGATTATATGCTCGGACTGAATGTGATGATTAATTCTTTGTTGTATCATCATGTCCCTATTGGAATTGATCTTCATGCAGCAATTTCAAATCAAGGTCCTTTGGCATTTGCCAAGTTTGCTGTTGCAGAAATTGTTAGTGCCTCACTAATTTCCGGTTACAGAGTTTATTTAAACAGATATTCAGCATTTCAATTCACCTGTGGTATCAGTTACGGGGTACTGGATTACCATGGTGAAAGGTATCCTGCTAATAAAACAAGCTGGTATGGCGATGGAGAGAAGGAAGATATTAAGTTTACAGGATTGCCGATAAAGGCAAGTTATATTTTAATTCATAAAGTAGTTGGTTTGGAAATTTATGTATCCGCTCACTTTCATTCGCATTTTGAAACGGCGGCAGGACTTAATTTTTTATTAGGGAGATTGAAATAATATGCAAAAAAATAAAATAAGCAGAATAAAAAATATTTTTACATTATTTTTTTTACTTGTTGTTTTAGTTTGTATTAATGGCTGTGAAAATGACAAATATTTTGGCAACGGTACGAGTAATATTCATGTGCGCCAGTACAAAACCGGTGTTGCCATTGCAAATGCTAAAGTGGTGATAACAAAGGGCAACCCTGGAAATGGAGTGGGAACCGTGCCTGTGGATACTGTGTTTACCGATAGTGATGGGAATGCCACCTTTAGTGGAGTAATGGATCATGATTATTTTTACTATGCAGAGGCGTATAAAGACAATTATTTTGACACGCATAATAATCAGGCATCTCTAACCGATGGGACTGCGAATATCGTTATGTATGCCTATAGCTTTGTGAAGCTACATGTTAAAAATGTAAATCCGTTTGATCAGTATGACTTGCTAGAGTTTAGTGCTGGTTGTAATCCTTTTGTTCAAGGGTTAACCATAGACACTACTTTTTTATTTTGCGACAATGGAATTAAATTTATGGGGGACTATAATTACGGTTATTCGTATACTGTTGTAAAAAACAACATTTCACATAACACCATTTTTTCATTTTTACCCGTTCCCAATGATACGCTAATTATAGAAATTAATTATTAATAGTAAACCCCCATGAGAAAAATTCCCATCCTTATTATTGTACTATTTCTTCTTTGTCCAAGGGCAATGGCGCAGACAGACAGTACCTTTTATTATTTAGATAAAAGCTCAATGACAACAAATGTTCTTTTGCACTTATGCTAACTAAATTTTTTTGTTTTTTTCTTATTCTTTTTATCAATACAGGCACTGCTCAAATAGCTGACACGACTTCAAAAGCAAGAGATAAGGTTGGTATTTCTGTTGGAAGCGGTGCGCAGGTTTTGCTAATAGATGAGAATAATATTTTGTTTGGAACCAATTTGGTTATTAATTCATTGTGGTATGACCGTATTCTTCTAAGTGCGGATTTACATCTTGCGATTTCAAGCCATTTTTTAGATAATTCAGAATTTTATGTTCATGATATCAGCAGCGCATCACTTATGCCAGGTTATAGGGTTTATCTGAACGATCATTCTGCTTTTCAGTTTCAGTCAGGTATTAGTTATGGATCATTCTGGTATCGAGGTAAAAAGCATATAAATAATAATGGGGGAGGATCAGTCACAACTACGTACGATGAGGAAAAAATAAATTTTATAGGATTGCCATTCAAGCTAAGTTACCAGTTATATTATAAGAAGGTTGGTTTTGAAATTTATGTATCTGCTAACTTACATCCTCATTATGAAACAGCAGCAGGGCTTAATGTTTTTTTAGGGAAATTGAAATAAGGAACTTGTTTAAAAAAATAAAAAGATGAAACAGGTAAAAAATATTGGAAGGTTATTTTTATTGTTTGGCATTATAGTATGTTTTAACCGATGTGAAAAAGATAAGTTGGTTGGTAGTAACAATGGCAATATTCATGTGCGACAGTATAAGACGGGTGTTGCCATTGCTGGTGCGAAGATAATAGTAACAAAAGGAAATCTTTCCAGTGGTGTCGGTACCATACCCGTTGATACACTATATACTGATGCCGATGGTAATGCTACTTATACTGGGGAAATTGACAACAGCTATTTTTATTATGCCGAGGCATACAGGGATAATTATTTTGACACTCATAATAACCAAGCATCTTTAACTAGTGGAACAGCGAATATTGTTATGTATGCTAATAGTTACGTGAAACTTCATGTTAAAAATGTAAATCCGTTTGATCAGTATGATCTAATTCAGTTGCAATCTTACTGCCATCCTAATCTCTTTTTTCAGGGTTTCTCAATTGATACTACATTTCTTTATTGTGATTATGATTACGTTTGGATGGGAGAGTTTCATTATTCTTATTCTGCACTGATTACAAAAAACTCACAAATATCAACCATACCGTATTCTTTTGTTCCGATTCCATTCGACACAATGACAATCAATATTAACTATTAACGATAAATCGTCATGAAAAAAATTAACCATTTTGTTATTGATCTGAAACCCTGAAGGAGTTCACGGATTTAATTGAAAGAAAATATATTTGCATAGCATAGCTACTTATTAAAGGTGGAAACTCCTTCGGGGTTTTCTTTCACTACTCCGAAAATTGTGAAATGAAGTATGACCATTGGAATTTTGCTGTTTACATTTAAAACAAAGTCATTAACAAAATAAATCCCTCTTTGCTTGCGTACTAAAAAATAAGTGCTAACCTTTGAGAGATAAAAACTTATTTTTTATGATAAATAAATTTCAACATTTGTCTGCACTTTTAATAGTATGCATTATCTTTTCTTGCTGTAAAGACAAAACAGGCGATGGTACACCTACAGAACAACTGCCACCGGAAACGCAAACAGGTGAAAATACTTTTGGTTGCTTGTGGAACGGGCAAGTTTGGGTTGCACATGGAACAATTGCAGCACCGCCATTGCAGGGAGATTACTCCAACGGCATGTTTAATATATATGCTGTAAATAAACAGATATCTATTAATCAAGCAATTGGATTATTTGTGGATAAAGAATTCAACTCTAATAATAGTTTTATTTTTAAAATTGATAATGACTCATTGCCGTGGGCATTTTGCGCAGATTTACCAACAAACTGTACCTATTTTACGGATACCTTAAACAACACCGGGCATTTATATATAACGAAATTTGATACAATCAATCGGATTATTTCCGGAACATTTGATTTGATACTGTCTAAAGATACTTGTGGTGACATAAATATTACCGAGGGGCGATTTGATATCAGATACCCCGTATAAGTTATAAATTATGAAAAATAAATCAACTAAACTTCTTAGCATAATCTCTACAGTTTTTATTGCTTGTATTTTTTTCTCTTGCTGCAAAGACAAAACAGATGATGGAACACCTGTGGAGCAACTACCGCCCGAAACCCAGGAAGGAAAAAACACTTTTGCCTGTTTATGGAACGGGCAAGTTTGGGTTGCTCGCGGCTCGATTTCTATAAGTGCATTACAAGGAGATTATGCCAATGGAGAATTTGCTTTGTTGGCGAATAATGTATCTTCAAGCATTTCTCAATGCATTGGTTTTCAAGTCGAGAAAAATTTCTATCAGGCGAATTATTTCCTCCTAAAATTTGATAACGATTCTTTAGCATGGGGTTACTGTAGTGATCGAGTATCTAATTGCTCCAGCTACACTGATACTATAGACAATACAGGACACTTAATTATTACCAAGTTTGATACTGTTAACCGAATAATATCGGGGACCTTTGATATGAATATTACTCCCTTAGGTTGTGATGAAATTAATATAACCCAGGGTCGATTTGATATTAGATACCCAATTTGATAAATAAAATACTCAATAAAAAACCATACTACAATGAAAGCCAAAATTATCACCATTATGATGCTTATCGTAAGCATCAGTTTATTGAATGCTCAACCGCTTCTTCAAAACACCAACAACCAAACATCAACAGTTGGGCAACAATTGCAAAATATCTTTCAATATGTGGATTTGAGCCAGGTGTCAACGCATTTGTTAATGGATCACGGTTTTGAATGCATACCACTTGAAAATTATAACGGAGCGATTACGACCACAAACAAAACCAACTTTTTAACTTTTAATAAAATTTATTACAGCGTTTACAGCGCTGCAACAAGCGCATCGTACCTTATAACCGAACCGCACGCTGCCTATCAGACAGCGGCAGCAAGTGTAACTGACCAAGGAACCATTCCTGTTTTTATTGAGTTCTTTCGTTACAACAGATTAAGCCCTACAGCAATTACGGAAAACCTGATGTATATTTCCGGTACGCAGTTGCATGATGTTGCAGGAAGAACCCAATCACCCTATCTGCTTAAAACTGTTTTTGCTGCCACACCGGCAATAAATAAATCGAGCGTATCTGATGTTACATTCTCCTTACCTTCTTCTTACTTTTTTAACAATACAGGTAAAACGCTCAGCAGTATTGTTATTGATTTTGATGACGGGGCAGGAACCCGTACTTTGAGCTTAGGGTCTAATGTGACCATCAGTTATTCCGGTACAGGCGATAAAAATATTCATATAAAATGCACGTTTACTGACGGAACAATAATGGAGGCGGTTTCGCCATTTAAAGTATATGTGAATGCCCTTAGATATAACGACCCGCACAGAATACATGTGAATGCAGATCGCGCACATCAAGCCCAATATGGGTCTGCTGATGTAACTTTTGCTTATGCCTGCGGAAATACAAAATTAGTTAAGCCACTGATTATTGTTGATGGTTGGGATCCACCACAGTTTGATGATCTCCAACAAGTGCATTATAGCATTTTTAGGGATAAATTAGATTTAGCACCAAATAATTTGTACGATGAACTAGAAATCGCTGGATATGATTTGGTTTATGTAGATTTTACCAATGGTGCAGATTATATACAACGCAATGCTTACGTACTTGAAAAGATAATAGGCATTGTAAACGAAATGAAAGAAGCGAACAGGAGCACTGCACAAAATATGGTTATCGGTTTCAGTATGGGAGGATTAGTTGCCCGCTTTGCATTGAGGGATATGGAACTAAATGGCTTGAATCACGATACGCGCAAGTTTATTACGTTTGATACTCCGCATCAGGGTGCGAATGTTCCGTTAGGTTTTCAGCAAATGGTAAAAACACTTTATGAAACGGAATTTGATTACGGACTATATACTCTAAGAGTAAAAGATCTTATGCCTGAGTTGGAGACAGCGGTGGCAATACTTAAAAATCCTGCTTCGCAACAAATGCTGGTTTACCAGGCATTCGAAGATGGTTACCCCGTGCGCGCTGATTTTCTTGCTGAAGCTGCAATGGCTGATATGCCGCAGAGTACAATAAACTATGCTATAAGCAACGGCTCACAGATTGCGGAAGGGCAGCCGTTTGATGAACATGATAAGCTGCTTCAAATCTCAGCCAATAATGATATTATAGTACCCATTTGGGGCATGGCTATAGCTGCGCATTTTGGTGCTAATGTATTCGCTGAAATAGATGTGTGGTCGGTGCCGGATAATCCGTCTTTTTATAAGTCCCTCTATTATCAGCATTTATTTGCTACAGTTTTCTGGTTGCCGGTTGTTTACAGCGATGTAATTATTGGGATAAAAGATACTGATCCTTATGATAATGCCCCTGGTGGATATCAGGATGCAAGTCTCTTTAGCGGTGATGTGGATTTCAATAATCTTCCTGCTGATATAACTTTTCACGAAACCAAGTTTGACTTTGTGCCAACGGTAAGCTCGTTAAATATAAGCAGCCCTCAAAATCAAGATTTATTTTATAATATCAATAATAATAGTAATGTAGTAAATCGTTTTATTGAGTACACGGCTCCTAGCACGCTGATTTCAGCGCCCAATATTTATAATGAAGTGCATATAAACTTTGATGGGAATAATTCCAATTTTATAAAAGAAAAACTAATAGATGAAGAGTTTGATAATTCTCTTGCCAACATAAACACACTAAGTAATAGAACCTATAATTTCGGAAAGACAAGCTCAATACGGACAAATGACAGAATTACAGAGAGCTTAACCTTAGATAACGGTGCATCGTTATTGGTGAACGCAAATGATGGTTTAACTTATACCGACCTTGGGTTGGCGCATCCAAGTTATGGTTCAAAGTTTACGGTTTATGTAGTGCCAGATTGTTCGTTAAATGTAACTACGGTAGAAGTAAAAGGCGGAAGTACCATTAAGGTTGGTGATAACTCTACTTCAAATAAAGGTAAATTGATTTTTACATCAGGGACTACTTTAAAACTAAGAACAGGAAGTAGTCTAGTCATTGAAGATGGTTCTGAATTGCAAATAGAACCAGGTGCACATTTTATTTGTGAACCCGGTGTGCAAATAATTCTAAACGGAGAAAATGCGTTGTTAGATGTTCAGGATTTGACTACATCCATTTCCATAGGAACCGGAGAATCTTTCAACGTTTCTTCAGGACCGGGTGGAGGCGGAACTATGAAACTTGCAGGCGGGGATTTTAATCTTCATTCAGGCAGTACATTTTACAACATCGATTGCAAATTAATCCTTGCTAACCCGGTTTCATTCGAAGTCGAACCAAATGTGACACTTTGGTTAATCGGTGACAAAAGTTTTACGGATGTACAAAACTTAAATACTGTCATTACTATTCCTAATGGAGCATTCATGAATGTGATGGGTTTCTCCGGTGCCAAACAGGGAGAGCTGTACCTGCACGGAGGAATATTTAATATAAACACAGGCGGAATGTTGCTGAGCCAGCAATGTAACATTCATCTTGGGGCAGAGATGGATTTGAATTACAAAGCCGGTGCAATTATTCAACTTGATGGTGACGATGCAGTACTTGATATAGGCGGTGACCTATTTCTGAAACAGGGTTCAATCTTTAAATTTATCTGGAATTCAATTGACTTTAACAGCGGCTACATAAGAATGAGTGCCCTGCCGGATTGGAACGTATTGGGAAGAAAAAACATATGGTGCGAGACTAATTGTAAGTTCGAATTAAAAGGCGCAGGAAAGCACGATAAAATTCTGGAGATAGCTCAGGAAACTTTATATGATCCAACTTGTGCCGGAAATAGTCATGGCAATCTTGATTTATTCAGGATTGTTGCAGGTAAAGTTGAATTTGCCGGAGGAGCAGCATTAGGCTACCCTGATGGCGCCCGGCTAGCTTTAAAAGGACCGGTTTGGCTTTCAAATGTACATTTTGTAAATCGGGACAACGACAGCTGGCGTGGAGTGGTTCTTTTTGGTCATGCCGATGTTTTAATAACAGGTAATAAATTCCAAGGAGCAGATTGTGGCATTTTGGCAGCTTTATACGGGGGCAATCGTTTAAGTATTTCAAGCTGTAATTTTTATGGTTGTGCTGTAGGTCTTCGTAAATTATATGGAGGAGTCGATCTGAGGAGCAGTGTTTTTAACCTATGTGAGTATGGCTTTAAGGGTCAAGGGGGGACATGGACAGATAATTTATCCAATAATGAATTTTATCAAAACGGTTACGGTATTGAATGTCAGTTGGGCGCGACAACAGCGGAAATTAACCTTGTAGGCAACTATATACATCATAATTCTTATCCCTTAATCATTGACGGAGGGAATGTAAATGCACGCTGTAATACAATTACCGAAAATGAGTTTTTTGCACTACATTTATTGAGTCATGGAAATCTCAATATGAATAGCACGCGGGGTGCAGGATACAATAACCTAAGTAATAATAATTTGATTGGTGATGAATCTATTAGCGCAACATTATTATTAGATGGAGGAGATATCCTTGACATGCAAGATGGCTATAATGATCTCACGCCATTTCCTGGTTTTTGCAATGACGCCTCACCATGGTGTTCTACAGCATGCAGAAGCGTTTTTGGTGCTATGTGGAATTCAGTAGCAACATTGTATTCTCCACCTTGCGCTTCTCCCAATAATGCCGTCTTGGGAGCTGATCGCAATAAGTGGACAAATAATACCCCAATTCCATTTACATATTGTTTTGATAATTTGCGCTCAGCAGATCCTGCATGTACAACGTCAGTTCATGCGGAACCAATGCCTTTTGATATTCAAGATGCTTATCCAATAGGACAGTTACCGGCTTGTGGAGAGTATGATGGAGGAACAGGTATCGGACATAGAAACGTTCTTATGAATTGTGACAGTTGCGAGCAGGTTCCCGTTTCAATAAACAGCACCACGAGGTTAGACAGTGCGATAAGAAAGGGAATAGCCTTGCTTGATACTAGCATTGCACAATACACACAGGCAATTGACTTGTTCAGTTATGTGTTAAATTATCGGCTTGCTACTCCTGATGTTGAGGGTGAAACATACCTGACCGGACTTGCTTACATTTATTTGAACACGGCATACTCACGTGCAATAGATGGAAAGCAAATATCTGTAGTGCCGCCTTTTATAACAATAGATGCGAATGCCAAAAAGGTGTTAGACATACAAAAGGAAAGGATAGCCCAGGCAATTACAGACAGCGTTTATCATACCCGTTTTTACCTGAGCATTGATTTGGCGAATTCTTTCAGAATGTTGCAGATGAGAGATTCTTCGATAGCTATTTACAATTACATGCAAACGTTTGCCGACTCTGCAGATTTACCCTTGGTACAAAAATGGGTCTGCTTTGTTAAAGCGGAGAATGATTACGTAAAAGGTGTAAAATCCTTTGATGAATTTTTGATTGCAACGTCTGAATGTTTTCCTTATCAGGAAGATGAAGGAAGATTTGCTTCTGGTTATCAAGGACCATTAACACCTGAGAAGCAAAATAAATTAAAGAAAGCAATTGATGTATATCCGAACCCGGCTACTAATCAAATGATGATTTCATTGAAAAACTTTGGCAGTGATAATAAGTACATACTAATTTACGACTGCCTCGGCAATGTTGTAAAGGATTTCGGCAATACGGCTAAGAATGAGATCGAAGAAAATGTAAGCAACTACCCGAAGGGAATTTATTTAGTGAAAGCCGTAAGCGGTAAACAAGTGCTGACTACGATGTTTGTAGTGAATTGAACTTTATCAGATTTTTAAAAGGGGATGAAAAAAAAGCATCCCTTTTCTTAGAGTGTTAGAATAAAAAAAAATCTCAAATTTTTAGGCATGGCTCCACTGAGTCTCTCCACGCACAGGCAACGTTCGACCCTACAGCAATAAACGATTAAAAGTTCGAAGGATTAAAACCCTCATAAATCCACGCATCCGTATTGTACACATATTGAACTCGTGCATATTTCAACCCAATTTTTTCAAGCACGCGCTGAGAGGCTATGTTGTCAAAACGGGTGGCCCCCACAATTTTATCTAGGCCGGTTTTTTCAAATCCGTGTTTTAAGAGTTCCTTCGACATTTCAGTTGCATAACCCTTGCCCCAGTGCTTTTTCAAAAGGCGATAACCGATTTCAATGTCATCAGTGTCGTCAAGATTTTTCAAAACAAACCACCCAATAAAATCACCGGCATTCTTTTCATGACAAATCCACAGCCCCAATCCCTGCTCATATTTATTTGTCCTGAAAATTCTATTCAGTGTGTTCTCTATTTCTTGAATTGTTGTTTCCGGTGGACGGATAAATTTCATCACTTCGGGATCTGAGTGAAGTTCGAAAAGCAACGGCAAATCTTCTTTGGAAATTTCCCGCAGATATAGCCGTTCCGACTCAAGAAATTTTTTCATGTATTAGAGTGATCCGGTACGTCCCCCGTCAACAGGAACATTAATTCCCGTGATATAAGAAGCAGCAGGTGATGCCAGGAAAGCCACGGCTGCAGCGATCTCGGAAGGATCAGCAAACCGCCCCATCGGAATCTCATGCAGCATTTCTTTTTGCATTGCTTCAATGCTTTCACCCGTTTTTTCAGATTTATTCTGGATGATGGACTGAAGTCTGATGGTGTTTGTTGCTCCCGGTAGTACATTATTTACTGTTATGCCAAAGGACGCAACTTCATTTGCAAGCGTCTTGCTCCAGTTGGCAACGGCTGCACGAATGGTATTTGATACTCCGAGATTTTTAAGCGGCACTTTCACTGAGGTCGAAATGATGTTGATGATGCGGCCGTACTTTTCTTTCTTCATCCCATCAATGAATGCCTGCATCAGGATGTGATTGCAAATAAGGTGATTGTTAAAAGTGATCCTGAATTCTTCTATGTCGGCATTAACAATCGGCCCACTGTTTGGTCCTCCGGTATTATTGACAAGTATATGGACGGTGTTGCTCTTCGCAAATGCACCGGCTTTCTCTTTGACTTCATTTGGATGTTGAAAATCTGCAACGATAAACTGGTGCTTTTGACCCTCCGATACATCGAGATCCTTTATGGCAAGAGCCAGTTTATTTTCATCCCTGGCTATGAGCACACACGTGGCCCCCAGTTTTGCAAGCTCAATGGCAGATGCTTTTCCGATTCCCTGTGTGCTCCCGCAGACAAGAGCGGTTTTTCCTTTTAATGAAAGATTCATGCGCAAAGATATGTAATATGTAAAATGTAATATGTAATAATTGATACCGTGTTCCAGTGATAAGTAATTAGTTGAGGTCGATTCATTCGTATATTCGCAGGCAATTCATTCGTACTTCGGCGAGGTCTTAATTTCTAGAGATTTCACTAATTTCGCTCAACCTATAATTTTCAAATTATGCCTATTCAACGCGCTTTCAATTTCAAACAATGGATCAATGACAACCGTCACCTGCTTAAACCTCCTGTAGGAAACCAGCAGGTGTATAAAGGAAATGATGACTTTATTATCATGGTCGTGGGCGGACCTAACTCCCGGAAGGATTACCATTACAACGAGGGAGAAGAGTTTTATTATCAGGTAGAAGGGGACATTACACTTAAAATCATAGAAGCCGGAATGCCGGTAGATATTCCGATTAAAGAAGGAGATATTTTCCTGCTGCCCCCTAAAACACCTCATTCACCGCAGCGCCCGGCAGGCACTGTTGGTTTAGTTGTCGAATTATACCGCCATGAAAAAGAAATGGATGGTTGCTTTTGGTTCTGTGAAAAATGCGGCAATGAATTGCATAAGGAATTTTTTCCGCTCACCAATATCGTAACAGAGCTTCCCAAGATCTTCGATAAGTATTATTCCAATCTTGAACAGCGCACATGTAAGAATTGCGGAACCGTAATGGAACCACCTCCGAAGCTGGCGTAGTAACAGCCGGCCCCCTGGCCCCCGAAGGGGGAATAACAGCGGCCCCCAAACCCCCAGAGGGGGAATAACAGCCGAACAGCCCTCGTATCGTTGGTATTGCTAGCCCCGTTAGTTTAGTCATTACGTGGTACAGCTTGTCCCGCTTTTCGCGGGAAAGCAATCCCCTCAAGGTGGGTACTGCGCCATTTAAGATTGTAAAGGCTACTGCAAGACAAACCTTTCCACCATCCTCTCCCTCTGTGTTTGAAAATTTCTTGAATAAATTATTATTGCAGTTTTCTATTATCCAATTGAATCAGGGCTGTTAATTGTCTAATGCATACTGCATATTCTCCCCTGTTGTCTTTCAATTCGTACTTCGTAGATTCGCAACCTATTCGTACTACGTAGATTCCTATTCGTACTTCGTATTTCGTAAATTCGTATCGTATTCGTATTTCGTACTCCCATGTTTAAAATCGATATCCACAACCACATCATCCCCGAGCACATGCCCGACTGGGTAAAGAAGTTCGGGTATGACGGATTCATTCACCTTGACCACCACAAGCATTGCGGTGCGCGCATGATGGTAGGGACAAAATTTTTTCGCGAGGTGGAAAGCAATTGCTGGGATCCCGCTGTGCGTATGAAGGAATGTGATCACGCCGGTGTTCATGTGCAGGTGCTGAGTACAATTCCTGTGATGTTCTCCTATTGGGCAAAGCCCAAGGATTGCCTGGAGGTTTCCATGTTTCTCAATGATCACATTGCTGAAATCGTAAACCGGTATCCGAAGCGATTTGTAGGACTTGGTACAATTCCCATGCAGGATCCTGAACTTGCAGTGGGCGAACTGGAACGCTGCATGAAAATCGGATTGAAGGGCGTGCAGATCGGCTCCCATGTAGTTGATGACTGGAATTTAGGATCACCTGCATTGTTGCCTGTTTTTGAGGCTGCATCTAAATTGAATGCTTCTGTTTTTGTTCATCCCTGGGATATGGCCGGACAGGAACGCATGCAACGCTATTGGCTGCCGTGGCTTTTGGGGATGCCTACTGAAACTGCACTGGCGATTTGCTCCATGATTTTTGGTGGCGTATTTGAAAAACTTCCCAAACTCCGCGTTGCATTTGCACATGGTGGAGGAACCTTCCCTTCTTTGATCGGAAGAATTGAACACGGTTTCGAAACGCGTCCTGACCTCGTTGCCATACACAACAATGAAAACCCGAGGTCTTACGTCGGCAAATTTTTTATTGACTCACTCGTTCATGATCCTAAGGTGCTCGACTACCTTGTGAAATTCATGGGTGCAAACAGAATAGCTTTGGGAAGCGATTATCCTTTTCCACTCGGAGAACAGGTTCCGGGATCATTAATTGAAAGCATGCCTTATGATGACAAGACAAAAGAACTTCTGCTCAGTGGTTCTGCGTTGGAATGGCTGAATATGGAAAAGAAATTTTTTCAATGAAGTGTAAATCAATCCTGTTCTTAGCCACTCTATTCTTCTGGGAGATTGGTTTTTCACAAACTCAGAAGTCCTTTGCTGTCGTAGAGCTTTTTACCTCCGAAGGATGCAGCAGTTGTCCGTCGGCTGAAAAGGTTTTGTCAGAATTACAAGCAGATGCTGAGAAAAACAACAAAAACATTTTCTGCCTGGAATACCACGTAGATTACTGGAACAAGTTGGGATGGAAAGATCCTTATAGCAGCTTTCAGTATACGCTGCGGCAAAAAAATTATACAAGCGTCCTGAACGAAGAGAGTATTTATACGCCCATGATGATTGTCAATGGCCGTGAGTCATTTACGGGATCTGATGCAGCTAAAGCAAAATCGGCGATTGCATCAGCGTTGTCTGCTCCGGAAAGCATTCAGCTAAAAGTGAAAACAGACTCAACGGCGAGAGATACACTTTATGTAAGTTACCAGTCCTCAAAAGCTGATAAAAATTTTTTCATCCGGATTGCCATAACAGAAGATCAGCTTGTTTCAAAAATCGGGAAAGGTGAAAATTCAGGAAGGACATTAACTCATGATCATGTCGTCAGGGTTTTCTTTTCAGGAGAAGTGAAGGATGCAGGAGCGCAACTGAAAATCCCCTTGAAAAAATTTGCGCCAAATAAGAACTGTGAGCTCATCGCATTTATTCAGCACAAGCAGACAATGAAAATACTTGCTGCCACCCGGGAGACTTTTAATTAGCTTTTGACATAGTCCCTGTTGCGGTAATTTCCTTCATCTTGCCGTTATAGTTCAGCATCTCACTTGTGAATACAATAAAAACGACAGAGAGGAGAAGAAATGAACTTCGATGACATAGAATTTAATTTTAAATTTTTTTTGATTGCACGCCTTACTTTTTCTCAAATTTGAAAACATAATTTGGGGGAATACTGAATATCGTTGACGAAAATCATTGGGCATATTCATTTCACATACCAATTTCATCAGGCTTCTCAAAGTACTTTGGTGGCGTGTCTTTTATGGCATGAGGCATGTGAGAAAATGTGTGATATAGTCTATTGCGAATGATTTATTATCTTCACACAATAAATCTCCCCTCTATTACATTTAACTTTTTACTATTTAATAACTCAGTCAGGCAATGAAAATTCTTGTAGTAGAAGACGAAAAAGATTTATTGAACGCAATGGTTGATTACCTTCACCAGAGTGGTATGACCTGCGAAAAAGCATCAACCCTTGAAGAAGCGCTGGAGCGCATTGACCTCTATGATTACGATGGTATCATTCTCGACATTGGCTTGCCTGATGGAAGCGGATTGCGGGTGATCGAGGAAATGAAAAAGAAAAATCACCAGACAGGTATATTGATTGTATCAGCAAAAAATTCACTTGACGACAGGCTTTCCGGCCTGAACATCGGTGCAGATGATTACATCATCAAACCATTTCACATGCCTGAACTGGTAGCAAGGATCAAATCAGTTTTTCGCAGAAGATCATTCCAGGGAAAAAAGGAGCTTGTGATGAATGAGTTGAGGGTCATTCCTGATGAGATGATGTTTTTTGTGAATGATAAGCAGGTGCCGCTCACCAAGACCGAACATGATCTGCTGATGTTCCTGCTCAGCAATTCCAACAAGGTGCTTACCAAAGAGTCAATTGCAGAGCATCTGTGGGGCGATCATGCTGACATGGCCGATTCATTTGATTTTATTTATAGTCACATCAAAAACCTCCGCAAGAAGATCATTGATCACGGCGGGCGTGATTACGTAAAATCCGTTTATGGAGTCGGATACAAATTTCATAGTGAATGAAGTTACTGAATGTAACCAACCGCTATTACATCATTATCGCAGTCGCCCTGATGTTGCTTGGTTGCGGCTTTCTTACTTATAGGTTGTTTTATCTTTTTGATAAAGAGATCACCGATCACATGCTTTATGAAAAGCAGATCATTGATCAGCAGTTGTATGAAGAGAAACAGCTTCAACACATGAATTTTAAATTCGGAGACCACATCGAGGTTCAACCAATTGACAAGTTTACTTCGTTCCGGATTCATATGCGTGATACAGAAATGTACGATCCTTTCGAGAAGGGCGTTGTGGCTTTCAGGATTCTTTCATATGAACAGCAAATTGACAGCTCAGGCTATCGTATTAAAATAAGAAGAAGGCTTACTGAAAACAAAGACGTCATGTATGGCGTTTTGGTTGCCCTTACCCTGATCAGTTTTAACATGATCATTTCTTTTTATTTTCTTAACAGATGGTTCTCCATTAAAATATGGGCACCTTTCTATGCAGCGTTGAAGCTGTTGAAGAATTTTGATTTGCGCAAGGATGGAAAGCCGCAGTTCAGAACCAGCGCCATTGAGGAATTCAACAGGATGAATGAGGAGTTGCGCAAGCTCACCGATAAGGTATACAACGATTATAGAAACCTTAAGGAGTTCACAGAGAACATGTCTCATGAAACACAGACTCCGCTTGCAATCATTCACTCACGGCTGGATGTGCTTATGCAATCAGAAAATTTAACCGAGCAGCAACAGGAGCAGATCCGCACAACACTCGATGCCGTGAACAGATTGTCAAAAATGAACAAGGGCCTCACCCTGATTGCCAAAATTGACAACAATCAGTTTGCTGATGAACATGACATAGTATTGAATGAAGTCATTGAAAAACATCTTTCACAACTTGATATTTTTATTGAAGGAAAGGGAATCCGTGTGATTAAAAGCCTTAATCCAAGGATGAAGATCCGGATGAATCCGCAGCTGGTGGATATACTCCTTACCAATTTACTCAGCAATGCAATCAAATACAATGAAGAAAATGGAGTATTGAAGATTAGTATGGATGCAAATGGTTTTGCGATTTCCAATACGGGCAGCACACCCAGTCTTTCATCTGAACAAATCTTTGAACGGTTCAGACGCGGCGAAGACAAGATTGATTCAACAGGATTGGGTATGGCCATTGTAAAAAAGATCTGTGACCATTCATCTTGTCAGATCGCACATAGTTATGCAGACAGAATGCACCTCTTTACTGTCAGAATTAATCCTGCAAAGGTCATTATCGTTTAAGACGATAAAAACAGCTTCTCTCTCGCTTTTTATTTTCACTTGTAGTCATTCTGCAATGTTTATTCCGCTTAAAAACCGTTGAATCTGTGGCAACTCTTATTATAAACGACCCCTGTGCTACCGATAGATCATTCTTATTGGGGAATGCCGGCAGATTTCAGCGAAAATTTAACTATCCATCCGGGGTTTGCTTTGGGTGGTAATATGTTCTACTTTTGATCGCTCAAATAAGCAGCCCTAAAAAGGCATTCTAAATTCAACGCACATGTTTCTTCAAATTATTCTCGGAATTTTAGGCGGACAGGAAGTGATTATTATCGCCCTCATTCTTTTGTTGCTTTTCGGAGGCAGAAAAATTCCTGAACTGATGAAAGGATTGGGAAAAGGCATCAGGGAATTTAAAGATGCAAGTAAGGGAGAAGAGAATGGTAAGGCGGAGGAGAAGAAGTAATTCTTTGATCTGTTAATCTCTGTTTTTTTAATTAAAGAACCGGCTTTGAGTCGCAGTTAATTTTATTTGGAGCTTCTTATCCGCATAATTTCCTGAACAGGGATTGTTTCTTTCACCGGTTCAAGTGCACTCTGATCGTCTGAATACATATGCTGAACCAGGCGCCTGCCCTTCTGAACATTCACAAAAAACACTTCACCGATTTTATCATGCGGTAGCCGCTCGGCATTATCAAGGAATAACCATCCGACTTTGCGTTTATTATTTCTCAGGTAAAGCGTTGCAATCTTATTCAGGTGAGGGGTAAGTTCTTCAAAGTTCATAGTAAAAGTGTTTAGTGTCGTTGTATTAAAAATGATCAGGGTTTGAAATGATAAATGCTTGAAACAATTTTTTCTTCCAGTTCTTCCTCTGCTTCTTCTGATTTGGTTTTGCCTTCTATGGTCGCCGTTACATCTACACGCGTATGTTCCTCATCCATCGTTGAGATCTGAAACAACACATGTTGTTTTTGCGAGAACCATTTTCCATCCCTGTAGGCAAGGACGATGGTTTCATTTAAATCGATTTTTTCGATTTCATACCCCTGCTTTTTTAGCAGTCCTTTTAAGAGTTGAATTACTTCCCCAACGGAACAATTCAACAAAGCGGTTTCCATAGCCATAACAATCACATTTAATGATTAATAATTTGAAGCCAGTAAAATTCCGGTATCTGCGACTGCTTAAGAGTGGTTGTATTTGCAGTCCAACCGGAGCGTTTCAAAGCCCCGATTGTTGAGGGTGGTTAGTAAGACAATGCGAACATAATACATCCCTGAGCGATTGATTTTTATTTTCTGCCAACAAGGAATTAGTGGATATGAACGTTGACTTATTGGGGGCAAAAAGTTGTGTGTGGTTGTTAAAAAGGGCATTTACCTACGCCGGTAATCGTTTTATGGTGGCGAAACAAGGTTAAATGCGTCATATGTAAGAATACTGTCAACATTAAATCAACTTCATCCCTTAATCATCGTAAATTTTAGGAAAAACAAAACAAGTTTATATTTTTGCATGCCTTGAGCGTAAAACACTTATGTAGATTGTTTAAACCAAAGAAATAAACGGATGAAAAAATCCTTCCAGAAAATAAAAAAAGCATCGTTGCTACTTGCAGCGATGTTTTCGCTTTTATCTCCAGGCTACGCACAGGAGGAAAATACCGATTGCCCTCCCGGTGCAAAGGTTTGTGAATATGATCCGATTGTTGCCATGCTGGATAGCCTGGTAAACCAAAACTATATTCAGAGACTAAGTTTTGCAAGCAGTGGCACACAACAGAATAATTTCCAGCCTTTTGAGATCCCTTCTTATTCAGACGAGGTTTATTCACAGCGCATTTCAAAAATCCAGAGCCCGATGTCATTGGTGTATAACCAGCAGGTTCGGGAGTATATAGACCTGTATGCCCTACGCAAGCGCGGACTTACTGAGCGTGTGATGGGACTTGCGAATCTTTACTTTCCATTGTTTGAACAGACGCTTGACCAGAATGATTTGCCTCTGGAGTTTAAATATCTTGCTATTGTTGAATCTGCATTGAACCCCGTAGCCAAATCAAAAATGGGAGCTACTGGGTTGTGGCAGTTCATGCTTCAAACGGGTAAAATGTACAACCTGAAGGTGAATTCCTATGTAGATGAGCGCAGAGATCCTGTAAAGAGTACACAGGCTGCATGCGACTATTTCAAAAATATGTATGCCATTTACCATGACTGGTTGCTGGTGATCGCTTCATATAATTGCGGTGCAGGAAATGTGAATAAGGCAATAGCGCGTAGCGGAGGCAAGAAAACTTTCTGGGAGATCAGCCAGTATTTACCAAAGGAAACAAGAGGTTATGTTCCTGCATTTATTGCTGTTACATACCTCATG
Source organism: uncultured Flavobacteriales bacterium (assembly GCA_964356415.1). Taxonomy (GTDB): domain Bacteria; phylum Bacteroidota; class Bacteroidia; order AKYH767-A; family 2013-40CM-41-45; genus JAPLDB01. Next base: position 21,880 of record CAYHHK010000010.1, on the reverse strand, counting down.
AATTATTCAGCTGAGCACAACCTCAATGCTGTTCCTCCTGTCATTTCTTTTTATGAGGCTGATACAGTTCTTGTTGATCAGCAGGTTTCATTGCGTGATGTTGCAGAGGTAGTTGAGGTACCTGTTGATTTGCTTACCTATCTTAACCCGGTTTATAAACGCGGAATTATTCCTGAAGCTGATGAGCCGCAGGTGTTAAGACTTCCCACCAATAAGATCAATACTTATATCGCAAGAATCGACAAGCTCTTTACTCCGGATACACAACCTGACTTCACAGCCGGCAATGATGCAAAGCTGAACGATTACATCACTAAGCAAATAAAGAAATATCATACAGTTAAACACGGTGAGCGCCTTTATTCCATTGCCGATAAATACAATTGTTCGATCAATGACATCAAACGATGGAATAAATTCAAAGGCACCAAGGTGTTTAAAGGACAGCGGTTGCTTGTTTATGTATCTGTAAAGGAAAAAACACAGCTCAGCAGTTCGGTAAATAACAAATCAACACCATCCGCGAAAGGAAAAGAAACGGGTAGCCTTGCCACATCAGCCGCTTCAAAGCCTAACGGTGCTGCTTCCAAATCAAAAGCGAAGATTTCATACAATTCATCTGAAGGTAAGTACACATGGCATGTGGTGCAAAAAGGAGATACCCTTTACAGCATTGCTAAACGTTATGAAGGAACTGTCGCTGAGATTAAGTCACTGAATAATCTCAACACCAATCAGCTTAAACCCGGCACCAAGCTGCGGGTAAAAGTGAGCGGGTAAATCTTTCAATCGTTAGGATAGAATCTATATTATTTTTTGTAGGTAAAATCCATTGCCAACGACGAATCACATTTTCAAATCTTCGCATTTTCAAATCGGTATTAGGTGATCCGCTTTACAGCATTGCCAAACGTTACGAAGGAACTGTAGCTGAGATTAAGTCACTGAATAATCTCAACACCAATGGACTGAAACCAGGCACCAAGCTGCGCGGGTAAAAGTGAGCGGTTGAAAATTGGTCGACGCTTTTTTTAAGGACTTATTGGTTTAATTATTTCCTTTTTCGCCTGAATTTGTTAATCCTTAGGTGTTTTTGCCACTTCTGGAGAATCCCGTACACCTGCGGTTAAAATTTTCTGAAAGGTTATTTGGTTTTTCTATCTTTGGGAGGCTAAGCCCAAACGCATGAAAAATTTCTTATCGCATTTATTTTTTTTAGCTACATTTATACATTATTCATCTGCACAAGTTGTTGTAGAGTGGGATAAAACATTTGGTGGAATAGATGGCGACTATGCAACCTCAATACTTCCTGATGGAAATGGAGGTTTTCTTTTGGCCGGCACATCACTTTCCTATCGGACCGGCAACAAGACTGTTAACTCTTTTGGCTCATCGGATTATTGGATCGTGAAACTTGATTCAATGTCAAATGTCATTTGGCAAAAGTCTTATGGTGGAACAGATAGGGAGGACTTGTCATGTTTCATAAAAACCAGCGATGGCAGATACTTAATGGGTGGAATTTCACATTCATTGGCTAATGGGAATAGAACAGAAAGCAATATAGGAAGCCATGACTATTGGATTGTTAAGATCGATACTTCAGGGGATATTTTGTGGCAGAATAATATAGGAGGGGACAAGAATGACGTATTGCAATGTGTAATTCAATCAACTGATGGCGGTTACTTATTGGCAGGCCGTTCAAATTCCAATATCTCAGGAGATAAAACAATCGGTTCCATCGCTGGATCAGATGATCAATGGGTGATAAAAGTTGATTCGATCGGAAATATACAATGGCAGAAGTCATATGGGTGGACTACGGATGAGGAAGTGATATCCGTTACTCAAACACCTGATGGCGGATATATTTTAGGTGAAACATTCAACGATTACTTGATCAGAAAAATCGATTCTGTTGGAAACTCACTGTGGACAAAAACTTATGGCGGCTCATCTATTGATTGGCTGTATTCAGTCGCAAATACCTTTGATGGCGGGATTATTCTGGCCGGGTATTCTGAATCTGATTCTTCAGGGGATAAGACGGAGAATAACATAGGCTCTGGAGACTACTGGATAGTAAAAACTGATTCGATTGGCAACATTCTGTGGGAGAATACGATAGGCGGTTCTAATAGTGACGTTGCAACATTTATTTCACAGACTGCCTCTGGCGAATACATAGTTGGTGGATATTCAAAATCCGGAATTTCCGGGGATAAAACTGAGTCTACGAATGGTATCGAGGATTACTGGTTAATAAAACTCGATTTGTCCGGAAATATCATTTGGCAAAAGGATATTGGAGGAAATAGTTCTGATGGTTTATGCTATACTAACCTAGCATCAAAAGCTTTTAATCCCATAACTGAAATCGCTTCCGGACAATATTTGCTTGCCATTAGTTCGCTCTCAAATATATCCGGGGATAAATCCGAAAATCGTTTTGGCGGATCTGATTGCTGGGTATTAAAATTAACTGAAAGGTATAACTCTGTAAAGGGAAGATTATATATTGATTCAAATAGCAATTCAGCGTTGGATAGTGGTGAATATGCTGTTGTTGGACAAATGATCACAGAAACTTCAACCGGTAGATTTTCTTTCTCGCAAAACTCCGGAATTTATTATCTCAATCTATTGGACTCCGGCAGCTATTCTGTTCATCCCCCTTCAATAAACTACTACTCCCCTCAACCAACTGTGCACAACGTCCAATTCACAGGCATCTTGCAAACAGATTCATTAAGAGATTTTGCTTTTCAACCAAATGGAATTTTTGATGATTTGTGTATTTCTATGTCACCCATTGGTAATTTCAGGGCGGGCATGTATGGATTCTATTCATTGGATTATTACAATGCCGGCACAACTACAATTGCACCTAAAGTTGTCTTTTATCCCGACCCGAATATTTCTTTCATTTCATCTACACCGGTAGCATCTTCAATATCTATTGATTCCATCGACTGGATGCTTCCGGCGATTGCACCTTATCAGTCAGGCCACATAATTGTAAAAGTTTTTTTGAGTACAGGACTTCCAATCAACACATTAATTAATTCTTTTGTCCGTATTGATCCTGTTGCCGGTGATGCAAATCCTTCATGCCACTATGCATCCTGGGAGGTTTTTGTAACAGGGTCGTTTGACCCGAATGATATTCGTGTAAACCGCGATACTGTTTTGACAGATGAACTCATAAACCCTCCCTTTCTTGATTACATCATCAACTTTCAAAACATAGGCAACGACACTGCTTTCAATGTGCATATCTTCAATCAGGATCCTTTCAATCTTGATTTTTCTACATTTGAATTTATAACTGCTTCACACCCCGTGAACATTAATTATGTAAACCCTACACGCCAACTGGAATTTCATTTTAATAATATACTGTTACCAGATCACATTGTGAATTTGCAAGGCAGCCATGGATTTGTCCGATACAGAATAAAGCCGGCTGCCGGTCTTAGTGCCGGAGATAGCATTACAAACAGCGCAGATATTTGTTTTGATTTCAATCCGCCTGTTTTTACAGGATTAGCAACAACACATATTGTCTTAAGCGTCGGCATTTCAGAATCAGGTATAAAGGACAATGAAATGACGATCTTCCCTAATCCTACAAGGGGAAAAATAAGAATTGGCTCCCCGTTCGGAATTCAACGCATAGATATTTACAATCTTATAGGAGAAAATGTAATGTCAATAAAAGGAAGTGGAATTACTACCCTGGATTGCAGCAGTCTTCCATCCGGCATTTATTTTGTGGAGGCAATGAACGATACGAAAGTGTGGCGGAGAAAAATGGTTAAGGAATGAATGATTTGATCTTGTCGTCACATTACCCCATTTTTAAATCTGTATTCCGGCTGTTCAGTACGCCCTCTCATTAATCCCCTCAATATAATTCACAAAAGCGCGGCTCACTACTTTATTGCCGCCCGGGGTTGGATAGTTTCCACTGAAATACCAGTCGCCACGGTGGTTCGGACATGCACTGTGAAGATCTTCTATCTTTTGAAAAATAATCTGTAGTTCTGATTTGCAACCTTCCGGTTTTACAAGCTGTGCGATCTTTGCGGAGATTTGTTCGGCGCTGAAAGGCTGATAGATCATGCGCACATAATTCTTCATTCCTTCCCCGTTTTTTGCAGGGCCTTTTATTTCAGTTTCAAGTTGTTCTTTGCAACGCTCGAAAACCTCATCCACAATATGCTCCATGTTGTTTTCCTCAAGCAATTGAATGGCTGCCTTGAATGCAACGAGGTCACCGATCTTAGCCATGTCAATTCCATAGCAATCAGGATAGCGGATTTGCGGTGCGGAAGAGACGATCACAATTTTCTTCGGAGAGAGCCTGTCCAGCATTTTGATGATTGAATTCTTCAGTGTTGTGCCACGCACGATGCTGTCGTCAATCACCACTAAGTTATCAATGCCTTTGCGGATGGTGCCGTAGGTAATGTCATAAACGTGCGCCACCATGTCGCTGCGGTCTGTATCGTTCGTAATGAACGTGCGCATCTTGGCATCCTTGATGGCAATCTTTTCCATGCGCGGACGGATGGAAAGAATTTCATTCAGTTTCTCGTCTGTAATGTTTGCGCCCAGCGCTTTTATTTTCCGCTTCTTTACTTCTTTCAGGTATTCCTCCATGCCCTGCATCATGCCATAGAAAGCAACTTCAGCGGTATTGGGGATAAAAGAGAAAACCGTATTGCGCAGGTCGTGGTCAACTGCTGTAAGAATGCCCTGACAGAGTAATCGTCCAAGCTCTTTCCGTTCTTTATAAATATCTGCATCGCTGCCGCGGGAAAAATAGATCCGTTCGAATGAACAACTCAACCGTTGTGTCGGCTCATTGATCATCTCCTCTTTTATTTTTCCGTTCTTCTTGATGATGAGTGCATGTCCGGGTTTTATTTCATGGATGCTCTCCAGCGGAACGTTGAATGCAGTTTGTATTGCAGGGCGCTCACTGGTAACAATGAGCACTTCTTCATCCTTGTAATAATAGGCAGGGCGAATGCCTGCCGGATCGCGCAACACAAATGCATCTCCATGTCCGATCATTCCTGCAATGGTATATCCGCCATCCCAGTTCTTTGATGACCTTCGGAGAATATTTCCGACGTCGAGATGTTCAGCGATGAGCGGAGAAATTTCCTGTTTGCTGTTTCCGAGCGATTTGAACTTCTGGTAAAGGATCTCATTTTCTTCATCGAGAAAATGCCCGATATTTTCCATTACCGTTACCGTATCTGCTTTTTCTTTTGGGCTCTGGCCAAGGCGGATGAGGTCATTGAACAACTCATCCACATTCGTCATGTTGAAATTCCCGGCCACAACCAGGTTGCGCGACATCCAGTTATTCTGACGAAGGAAAGGATGGCATGCTTCAATGCTGTTGATACCGTATGTACCATATCGTAAGTGACCGAGGAATAACTCACCACTGAATGCCACATTTTTCTTAAGCCATTCAGGATCATCCAGCAACTTCGGATCTTTCTTTTTTACATCTTCAAACTTGGCGTGTATGCGGGAAAAAATATCTGCGATGGCTTGTTTTTCAATTGAGCGGTATTGGCTGATGTACCTTGTGCCGGGCTCTACGTCAAATTTAATATTCACCACACCGGCGCCGTCTTGTCCGCGGTTGTGCTGTTTCTCCATGAGGAGGTACAGCTTATTCAGTCCGTAAATGGAAGTACCGTATTTTTTATGGTAGTAAGAAAGTGGCTTCAGCAGCCGTACCATAGCGATTCCGCATTCGTGATGGAGGTGGTCTGACATGGCTGCAAAGGTACGGATTACCCGATGGAATTACGAATGAAATCCTATGAATTTACCAATTTCCCAAACATTGGCAGGCCATAGATCGGGTGTTAAAACATTGGAATCCGGACTTGATGGGCGGCATGCAAAACCATAACGCTACCAATACCCATAAAAAACTCTGACGACTGATTGATTTTAACCCTTCCTGCATTACAGCTTCGATTGGCGCATTTAGGTAATCTCAAATAATTAAAAGCATTCAAGGTTTTAAGGAAAAAAAATTTTCGTTAACGTGCGCGGCATCAAAAATTTATTCCGACATTTCGCTATCTCATTTTTTTACCCAATCGGTTAAGGAACTTTTTTTGGGACATACCTTATAGAAGTTTTAGCTTTCACTGAGTAAAGTGTTCAAACTTCGATCTGCGAACCGGTTACCACATCGCCCAATGGATGAGATAAAAAGTAAATGCACAATGAATAGATTTTAAGCAGATTGTCCATCCATTAAACCCAAATCCAATGAAATCAAAAATTCAAAACCCGCCAACAAATAATCCGAAGAGTAAATTCTTATTTCTCTTACTCATCAACGCCTTTCTTTTAACAGCGCAAAATGTATTATCACAAATTCCACAATTCCCTCCCCAACCACCTGTCGCAGGTGATCCAAGGAGAAGTTTAATGGTAGATGATTTTTACAATGTTTTAAATCAATCCGTAAATGCAGGACAAGGTATTCTTGATGAAGATCACTCCATTCTTGCTGTTGACAGAGACAGAAATGGAACTTACGAAAATGAAGTTGCTTTGGTAAATTATTGCAAACAAAATCACATCACTCATATAAGTTTGTATGATATAGGAAAAATTTTTAGTTCAAATGCTTGGGCACAAATAAGTATTTGGGATCAGAACAGTTCAAGTTTTCAAACAGTTCAATGGCACTTATGCAGATTCCTGACTTACGCACATTCCAACGGAATTGCAGAGATATCGCTCTCAGGCAGCAGCGTAGCACAGCTAACTCCGGCAACTGAAGAATTTAGATTTACAAGCTCAGAAAAGAATTCTCCCAACTTCCCTGCTGACTTATTATTTATTGAAGACCCAATAAACAATGGCTCACCTCGCTCCGAAAAATTAAAAATGCTTGTGAGGGCATTAGGGTTTGGTAGTTGCACATCATGTGCTGATCAATTCGATGCGATTACTTATGAAGAAGAATTTTGGAATGCCTCGGCATCCTTTGTCACAGATGTAAGAGCCGAGTTAAGAGATATTTATCTTTTAAAGGAATATTATAATTTTTTGCACCCTAACCATCAACTCTATATTGAAATATATCTGAGCCGCTTGAATGACCCTACTACTGGTGTATTGTGGGGGGATTTTGAAATTGCAAAATATCTCGATGGCTGAGCAACTTGCGATGCTTTCTTTCCCGATGTAGATGGAATCGTTTATCCGGGTCCGCATCCACGTATAATTGACAAATATCTTATGACTTATTATGTTCCTGTGGTAATAGATAATAACTATTTGGCCTGGGGACAGAGTCAGAATTATCGCCCTGATGCTTTGCGCGAAGCTGATAACAGCCCTAATTCTTTAATTTCTCCGTTACTAAATGCAGAGAGCAGAGAACTGGGCGGCTATCAGGATTTTTTAGGACAATGGTTCAGACAAGCACCGGAGCAAAACGGAGGTACTGGTTACGACCAATATTCTATCCACAATATTTTTACGGCTGAAAAGATGATGTATTACTTACATCTTAAAGAAGAATACTACGGAGGAGGTGCTGCAAGCAGTGACAAAAATGTTCTGTATGCAGGTGGTAATACATGGTTTGCAGCAAGCCAAATGGTAAACCATCTTCAAAGCCCTGCAACGTTTCACATCAATTCAACCTATGCTGATTTAGGTTTAGGAGCTTATTTTGATGGTTCCACAAATGTTTTCAGATATAATGGACCTATTGAAGCAGGAACTACTTATGATTTCATAATTCAGAATAATGGCGGTACTACTGTTGCCTCCACACTTAACGGGCAAATTCCGGAAATTGAAACTTCAGTGGGTTCAGCAGCACCAACACTTTCTTCAGTCCAAGTATTGGCATTGCCAACTTGCTCACTTTATATTGCAAATGCACCTTATACAGCAACTCTTACCTTGCACTATTCAAATGGAGTCAACTATGCTTACAGTGTGCCTCTCTATGTTTACAATGTCGGTGGTCCTCATATAAACATTGTTAATGACAGTGATCCTGTTGGAACTCCCTTTTCTGACGAAAAATGCGAAGGAGAAAGTGTTATACTTCATGCAAATCAATCCAATGGCAATTATCATTGGGTTGTTGATGGGATAATTTCACCAAATGGCAATAGTTCCAACGAATATTTTTATGCCAATACACCGGGCACACATACTTATCAGATTTATGATAGCGGAAATATCCTTTATAGCCCCGAAACTATTACAGTAACAATTCATTCTAATCCCAATGTTTTTATTTTTTCTGATTGTAGTGGAGCGCCCGATTATACCATTACCGCAATTACCTTAGGCAAAGGTGCCTCAGGAGCCAACTCTTATAAATGGTCAACAGGGGATATTACACCAAGCATTACTATTGATGATCTCGATTACGCTCTAAGTGGGCAGGATAATTACGAGGTCACCGTAACAAATATTGCAAGTGGGTGCACCAGGACCGAAAAGTATAAAGCTAGAAATGCTCCGGCAACTGGTTCAATCGCCAATATTCAAGTACAAAACTACAACTGCATTGGCGGCACAATAACAAATGGCTCAGTTACAGTAACAATTTTAGATCCGGATGCAGTAGGATATACAGGAGTTATTTCCCCGGGTGGACAATTCATAGATTTTAACCCACTGACAAGAACATTTTCTGGATTGCTTCCGGGTAATTACATGATTTACATTATGCCTAACTATGGTAATGGTTGTGGCTTCAGCCAGGCGTTCACAGTCGGAACAAATGCTCCCATAGTTGCAACCCCAACAATAACTAACGCGAGCAATTGCCAACCATCGAACGGAATGAATTTTAATAACAATGGAGCAATAACTTTGAATGTGGCCGGCAATAATACATTTCATTGGTGGCCCTTTGAACAGAACACTCAGAATATTTCTAATCTTTACCCCGGTAGCTATCGAGTTGACATTACGGATCAGAATGGCTGTCAGCAATTTTATGTTTTTAATGTTGGTTACAACTATGCTGATAAGGTTAGAATTAAAAAAGTTTCTGCGCATGACTATGATAATACTTGCACTCTCCCAAATGGTTATGTAAATATTAACTACGGTTGGGGGTATGAAGGAGGAAATGGAACTGACTATGATATATTATACAATAATTTAGGAGGAGGAATAGCAGCGTGTACAACTGGTACCGTTTTGTCATGTCAGGCAAATAATCTCACAGTTGGAAACTATATGGTAACAGTCATTGATCCTATAAGCGGTTGCTTTGATGAATTCGATTTCTACATTGGCAATGTTCTGTCTCTTGATTTTATGTACGAAGAAGAAGCCAGTTGCGTTAACAATCCAAATGGAACGATCATGCTCACAGTATGTGGGGGGCGTGAACCATATTATTTTAATTTATCTCCTGTTGCAGGCACTGTAACAGCGGATGGGTTTGAAAATGTCCCTCCGGGCACGTATGATCTTACTGTAACCGATTTTTGCGGAACCCAGGTGGTTAAACAAGTAGTTATTAACGGGGTTGACTGCTGTACAAGCGCGGGTGTTACCACAACGATACCACCATCCGGATTGGTTGTAAATAGTGCAACACCAAACATCTCTGGGCTGACTTTAACATTCACGGGAGAGACAATTGAAGTAAATGGCAATATAGAGATTCAAAATGGATACTACCTTGTTTTAAATAATTGCACTTTAAAAATAGCAACCGGAAAAGATATTACAGTTCGAACTGGTGCTCACCTCACAATTAATCATTCATTCCTAAGTGCATGCAACAACATGTGGGCAGGAATTAAAAATAACGGTGGAGCCGTTAATATAGATAACACCAGTAACATTTATGATGCTAAAACTGGCGTAACCTGTGACGGAAATGGCTCAATAGTTCAAATTCAAAATTCAACTTTTGATAAAAATTATACAAGTATTTCTCTCACGAACGGAAACTATCAAAACAGTTACATTAGAGGCAACTCCTTTAAATGTACAAGTAATTTTATTGACTTGTTGCCCCATCATAACGAACAGCCACCCCAGCAAATCCTCATCACCGATGCCACAGGAGTAAAAATCGGTGAAGCCGGAAACGGAAACATTTTATCTGATGCAATCAGCGGAATTGTTGCCGAGCGAAGCAATGTGGAAGTGTATAGCAACACTTTCAGCAATTTTCGTTACCGGCAAGGCCTTGGGGTTGGTTACGCCATTAAAGCCAAAGGCGATAACATAAACCAATACACACTTACAGTAGGAACATCTGCAGCCGATAAAAATACAATTTCTGACTGCCAGATGGGGATTTACTCCTATCTGGGAATGAATTCTGAAATCCATAACAACCAGATTAGTTTTGTTAATTATGGCATTATTGCATCCAGTTCCAATAACAGGAAAATAAATATTTACGATAACGAGCTTGGTAACTTTAAAGGTTTTGGTATTGATGTATCAGATAATCACAATGCAGATGTTCATGTAGAGCGAAATTATATAAATACTGTTTTAGGTGTGCCATTACCATATTCATCAGCTACCGAATCTTTGAAAGGAATTTATGTCGGCAACACAATTCAGAGCAAACCATCCATGACGATAAAGGAAAATCATATTTACAACTGCCGGTTTGGAATACAAGTAATTAATCAAGACAACTGTTACATTACCGCCAATATTATTCACTACCAGCTTACCGATAATGATATCCTTGCCAACCTTAATATTTTCCGCAACGGTATTATCGTGCAACAATGTTATTCACACCATTTTGGATTTCAGATAAGCTACAACGAAGTCTATCATGATTGCATCGGCTGCAATACAAATACAACATTGCAAAGCCACCTCCGGGGTTATAGCATAGAAAGAAGCTGGGTAGTAGTACGCGACAATTATGCAACCTATATTCCTACTATGTTAAGGGTTTACCAGTCATGTGATGGCACGGAGTTTCATTGTAATGTTTGGGATCATGGGCAGCAGGGATTTGTATGGGATGCAGGTGCACATCTCTTAAGCCAGGGTGACCCCCTTGATGCAACAAATAATGAATGGACATATTGGATTGGTCAAAAAAGAATTGAATACTGTAATGGTTGCGCTCCTATATTTGTTCCATGGTATTCTGATTTTGGCCTAAATGGCGGCAACAATGATTACAATCCTGTTCCGTTTATGGCCGGGGCAATCTTTCAATTCAATGCTTTGCCCAACGATGAAAATTGCACCGGACTTTATAACGGTGGAGGCGGAGGTGGCCATCAGGAACGATTGATGGGCATGGTAAATGACAGCGATTTCGTTGACAATCCTTCCGAACATATATATCATAACAGAGATGTTGTTTACAAGCAATTAAAAGACAGCATAGAATTATTATACGCAGGCAGTGTTTATGATGCCAACCTGCAAAACTTTTTTACGCTGATGGCATTGTCTAACACTGGTATTCTTGATGACATCCAGCATTATCTTAATAACAACGACGCTGCTTCTGCAATGCTTGCCAATGCGGGTTTCGACCCTGTAAACCTCATGGAATCGAATAGCAAACTTGTAAACACAATTTGTTTACAGCGTTCGGGTGACACCATAACTTACGATAGTTTGCAAAGAACCCAACTCTTTGCTATTGCATATCAGTTACCACTATTAGGAGGCGAAGCGGTTTACAGAGCTAGAGCGATTTTAAAAATTGATGTGGACGATACGCAGTTAGAATATCGTCTGCAAGGGAAATCTAAATCAATTGCTGCTTCAGATTATTCTCTTTACCCAAATCCGAATTCAGGAACATTCATAATAAAATATCTTCTTGCCGATAATCAATCCGGCACTGTAGCCATCTCAGATGGCATAGGTAATATTATTCAGCGCCAATCTTTACAGCCGAATAAACAACAAGCTGATTTTAACTTGACCGCTTACAGTAACGGCATCTATTTTGTACATCTCATAACAACCAATTCCATAAACAAGATTTGGAAAGTTGTGGTTATAAAGTAAGTCGTGAAAAAAGTTCTCACTTTTGTTATTATTGCGTTTACAACAAACCTATCCGTGGCCCAATTCACGGATAGGTATTGGGCTTTTGGCGACAGTTCAGCCATTGATTTTCGTAATCTGACTAATCCTTTGCCTGATCAAAGCATAGTCCGAGTAAGGGGAGATTGTTCAAGTATTTGTGACAGTTTAGGTAATTTATTGTTTTATACCGCATCGCCCGACATTTATTTGTGGACACAAACCACGTACTATAAAATAGGTTATGTAGTAAACAAAAATCACCAATACATGAACAATGGCGACAGTATCGCTTCTACGCTTGGTTATCAGGAAATGATAACAGTTCCTGACCCGGGAAATAGCAGCCGCTTTTACTTATTTACTTGTGGTGTAACAAGCACACCAATTCCCGGCTTTTACTATTCCGTAATTGATCTCAATTACTATGGTGGTTTAGGAAGAGTTGTGCAAAAAAATATTCAACTGCAAACTTTTCCTATCTGCGATGGTCTTGCCGCTGTAAAACATGGCAATGGAAGGGATTGGTGGGTAGTATTCAAGCATTGGGATACAGTAAATGATGATTTTTATTTTTACCTAGTTACTCCCACCGGCCTAAGCGGACCGTTTATTCAAACCATAGGTACAGTTTCTGAGAATGGTATTTCCCGAATGAAATTCTCAAAAAACGGCAATAAATTATTTGTTGTGAATGCAGCAAATCTTATTGAGAGTTTTGACTTCGATAGATGCACCGGGTTATTATCTAATACAAATACAATCCAGCCGGAAGGCACTTTTGGTCCCTATACATGGTACTGGGGCTTTGCCTTATCACCTAATACAAGCAGGTTGTACGTATCTTCAATTTATAATGGTATGAACAATGATACATCTTATCTTTTTCAATTTGACTTAACTGCTGGAAATATTCTTGCGAGTAAAGACACTCTTTATACCTTAGTATCGCCATCCGTATCGGGTATGCTTCAGTCAGGTCCTGATGATAAAATTTATTACAGTTCAGATTTGGAATTCAATCCTGATGATTGTGAGTTTTCATGGCTATACTGCGACACTTCCTATTACCCGGAGAATATGAATATTTCTGTTATAAACCAGCCGGATAACTTAGGAGCAGCTTGCGATTTTCAACCCTTCAGTTTTTATCTTGGTGGGCACAGAACATATTACGGATTGCCCAACAATCCAAACTATGAACTTGGTCCAGATACAAATAGCATCTGCGATACAATAACAGTCGTAAATGACTTACCACAACATATAAAAGAAAAACTTTATGTGTGGTTTAATAGTCATTGGCAAACCGCTTTCATCAATGCGCAGCATTTAAAAGGAAAAAGCTACGCACTGCAAATTTATGACGTAGCAGGAAGAAATATTTTCAAAGAAGAAGGGAAATTGGATTCGGAGTTCTACTCGAAAAATTTAAACTGCGCTGCTTTTTCAAATGGAATGTACATTGTTTCCCTCACCACCGAAAAAGAAATGCTAAATCAGAAATTCATTATTGAAAAATAATTATCTCATGGCTGCAGACGCAAATTTCAATCCAGCAAACCTGATGGATGCCAACAGCAAATTTGTCAACACAATTTGTTTGCAACATGCGGGAGATACCATCACTTATGATTCTTTGCAGCGAATTCAACTATTCGCAATTGCCTACCAGGTTCCGATGATCGGTGGAGAAGCAGTTTACAGGGCAAGGGCAATTCTTAAATTGGATGTGGATGATACCCAACTTGAATATTGGATATAGAACAATCCGAAAGCAATTTATCCTCCTGGAAAGTTGTTCTTTAAACAATGATATCCGTTTCGGCTTCCGTCACTTCTTTATTTTTAATTCCTTGTTCCCTGCCCGTCCGGCAGGCGGGGATATTCGTTATTACTTCAAACCTTATAGAATGAATGATGAATTTCGAACAAGCCCTCCTGCGCATGTATTAAGGGTGAATGTCGACTGTCGAATGGTGTCCGACAGTTATTAACTATCGGCGTGCAACAATCCACCCCTCCGGATCCATCTTATTACTGCCTTTCCAGATTTCAAGATGTACTTCGGATTTTCCTTCGTCATCCGTTTGCACTGTGCCGATCACTTGCTTGGTGGAAATAACATCTCCGGATTTTACAGAAACATCCTGCAGGTTGGAATAGACAGTAAAGTACTCGCCATGCTGAACGATGACGGCATATTTGTTCATGATCACAATAACCTTAGAAACCTTGCCTTCAAATACTGAACGCACCTTAGCACCTTTTGAAGAATTAATGTCTACGCCGCTATTATTCACGACTACATCTTTCCAGACAGGGTGACCGTGTCGGCCGTAGGAGCTGCTGATGAATCCCTGTTCCACCGGCCATGGCAGTAAGCCTCTGTTATTTTCAAACGCATTGCTCAACCGTATGGATTCAGGTGTAGCGGATAGAACATATGGCGTACTTTCTACTTTGGGTTTTTTTGTATTTGCACTTGCAGTAAGCGTAGAAGCGGACCTTTTTCTGGCGGCCAGTTGTGCGGCTTCAATCTCTTTTCTGATGGCATTTTCAATCAGTCGGTTCAGACGAGCCTCCATTTTCTGCTTGTCCTTCAAATCAGATTTCAGCTTCTTCTCTTTTGATGCAAGGGTATTGACCATGGCCACCTGCTCCTTCTTCTCTTTGCTCAGATTGTTTTTTTCCTTTTGCTGAACAGTAAGTAAAACGGTCTTGTCTTTTTTAACTCCGGTCAGTAATCCTTTCTTTTTGGATAGGGAGTCAGCAAGTTCTCTTATCAGATCCCGCTGATGAATTCGGTAGGCGCTCAACTGCTGAAGGTATTTCAGCCGCTGGTAGGCCTGGTTGAAATCGGAGGCGGAAAAAATAAATGACAGTTTGGAAAATGCACCCTGGTTCTTGTAAGCAAAGTACAGCAGGTCAGCATAATGTCTTTTAATCTCATCCATTCTGTAGAGGATGGAGTCGATCTGTGCATTGGTGTAATTGATCTGTCCGTCAACATTGCTGATTTCGGAATGGATGGTTCCTATTAACTCTGACCGGTAGCTAATCTGTTTATTCAGGGTAAGCAGCTGGCTCAGGGATGCTGTCTTGCTTTTCCGGGTCTGGCTGAGGAGCTTATTGGTGTATTCTATGTCCTTGTGGATCTGCCGCTTCTTTTTTTCCAGCTCCTTTTTTGATTCGGAGAATGCAGATAACG
>CAYHHK010000010.1:0-6497 GCA_964356415.1 uncultured Flavobacteriales bacterium | reverse complement strand
ATCTGCCGCTTCTTTTTTTCCAGCTCCTTTTTTGATTCGGAGAATGCAGATAACGGGAAAAAGCAAATAGAAAGTAGGAATAGACCGATACATGCGAAAGCAAATCGATTCACGAAAGAAGTAGAAAGTGATTTTGAATTACCTGATATCATCTCTGCAAATCCCTTATGGCTCACAATAAACGAAAGAAAATGAAAAAAGTTGTAGGTTTTTATGCAGGGTTAAACACAAAATTCAGGCATCAGAAACCATCTTTTTGAACCTTTTGCCAAATACTTTATCCGGCCTGCGCTTCACCTCTTAATCAAACCGGAATTATTGTCTATTGTCTGCGTCTGATTCTTTCTCGTTGCCCTCTTCTCACCAATTGCCCACTGCATACCCGCCCGACTGATCAGTCGTTCGGGCGGGCTGCCTACTTCTTTTCACTTCCTCTCATACTTTTCCGGAACCGTAAACGGTAGTGATTGTGCTTCGCCGGACACAACTTTCGTATATTTTACTTTAATCCGCAGTGGGGCAGATGCAGTTACAGTGACCTGTAGAATCAGCGGAAACCGTTTCTGATCCACATCTATAAAATCACTGTATTCAGCCTGCAATGTCCTTTCAAGGCGGTCATCAGTAATTTTAGACTTGTTTATCCTGTAATAGTCATCGATCCAGAAATCCTGGATGATGGGCTTGGTCGGATCTTTTTCCTCCATGATGCGTTTGGTTTGACGCTTGTTCAGTGTACTGAGGATCATAAAAGTTGAATCTTCATACACCGATTTCAGTTTTTCATTTTTCTGGTATGGGAAATAATTACCTACCAAAACTGCCTGCATGATCTCAAAGTTAATCCGGGCTTTGAGCATGTCATTGAGGAAGTCAAATCCGCGCGCTGTGTAAGTTTTGCGGAGGCGGTTCATGATCTTCATACTGTCGGGGGTGATGAGCACACGAACGGCTTCAATACCAAGCAATGGTGTAACGGAGATCCAGATGACGCTGTCTTTTCTTACCCTTATGTTTACATCAAATGTTTCGGGGTTGTTTTCCCTGTCTGTAAATTCCACTTCCGCTTTTGCAGTCAGCCATTCAAAATCAAACTGGTGCACCGTGAGGGAGTCAAACAATTCAATCACGTTGTTACCTTTCAGCTTGACAGGATGGGGCGTATCTACAATTTTTTTGGTTGGATGGCAGGCGGAAAGCAGCAGCAGGCAGCAGCAGACAGCAATTATTCCTGCAGGGGTTAAATGATAATTGAAAAGTGCCCTCACGTTTCGCATTTCTTTATGGAAACAACTTTTTATAAAAAAGATACCTTTGACCGAATCGTGTGAACCAAACTGTATTTTTCCGAATAATGATTCTGATCCTGTAATCTCCCGGCCTTATTCTGTAATGCGTATCGTAATCGCGAAGTTTTTTCAAGTTTGGAATCTGTTGCGCAGAACGTGCCTTCCGGACATCAAGGAACGCTTTTTTGATACTCTCAGAGATCTTTTTATTTCGGCGAGTGATGTCCTTTTGGAACTGCCCACTAAATCTTAACTCCATTCTTTCGTAAGGTCTCTAGAACTTTTTCTTCAGAAACTTCACCGCTTTTCATTCCTTCGTCAATCCATTTGGCAATCAGCTGCTCATCTTCATTGGCTTTGAGCACACGTGTTTTCAAATGGTGTTTCTTAAAAAATTCCTTTGAAAGGTTTTCTTTTCCGTCAGGTATTTTTACGATTACGGTTGTCATCTTTCTTATTAATCAGAACAAAGATAAATATTTCTTTTTTTGTCTACTCAATCAGCTTCTTGCCTTCCAGCTTCTTGTCAAGAAATTCAGAATACCCCTCGCCGGCATTTTTTGCCCTTTGCCAGTACTCAAATGCCTTGTCAGTATCACCGAGTTTGTAAAGGATGTCTCCGTAATGTTCAAGCACTGTTGCACTCTTGTCACTGCCGTGAGAGAGTGATTTTTCAATCCATATTTTTGCATCGCTGTACTTTCCCTGTTTGTACATGATCCATCCGTAGGTGTCTTCGTATGATCCCTGGTCAGGCTCAAGTGCATTGGACTCCTTGCTCATGAGTTCTGCCTTGTCCATTTTTTCTCCGCGTACCGAAAGGAAGTATGCATAGTTGTTCAGCACATTGGGGTCCTTGGCATCCAGCTCAAGTGCTTTATCGTAATTCTCATCACTCTTTGTATAGTCTTTCAATTCATTGTAGGCCTCACCGAGGCTGGAATAAAACTGGCCTTCAAGTTTTTTATTATCCACGATAAGCTTCACTCCTGTGTTCAATGATTTGACAGCTTCAGCATATTTTTTCTTTTGGGAATTCGCAAGGCCATTGAAGAAGTATCCCAGTGGCTGATCAGGGAAATTGCTGATAGTTTCTTCGCTTTCCATCAGCAAAGAATCCCATCGTTGCAGCTGAGATTCAAGGAACATCAATTGCTGTGCAACAGTAAATTCTTTTGCGCCGAGTTTTTTTGCAACATGGTATTCATCCAGTGCTTTATCATACTGTTTATCCTGAATCAGAAAATCTCCATATACAGCATGTGCGCGGGGTTCTTCCGGGTTTGCTTCAATGAGCAACTTACTCATCTCAAGCGCCTGTTCCTTCATTTCAGGATGTAGTTCGATGAGTGCATAGTAAGAAGCGAGTATCTGGATCTTTGTGTCAATGTCGAGCTTCTTGTTTCCAAAAGCTTTTTTCAGTTCTGCTACTGACTTTTCCTTGTCACCGTTTGTGCGGTAGTAATCTGCCAGCGAAAGGTGTATGTAGGGATTTTCAGGATCGATTTCCAGCACCTTGTTATAGATCTCCAGAGCTTTTTCTTTCTGCCCCATGTTCTGATAAAGCTCAGCCAGCATGCCATAAGCCTGTGCGTCTTTCGGATTTTCATCGATCAGCTTCTGAACTTCAGCAATGGCCTTGTCTGTTTTACCGAGCTGCATGTAAAGGCGCTGCTTTTGCGTGACGACATCCTTATTCACACCAATCTTTGCTTCCAGTTTGTCTAATACCTTGATCGCATCCGGTAATTTGTTTGCATAGATCAGTGCAGATGCCCATTCGAAATAATAATCCAGACGATCAGGCTTTTCTTTAAGCAGTTGTTCATAGACTGTCGCCGACTCTTCAAACTTCCCGTTCTTCTGAAGAATTTCTGCGAAAGACATTGCATACCATTCATTTTTTGGATCAAGTTTGTATGCGCTGCGAATAAAAAACAATGCATCGCTGTATTTTTTCTGCTCAGCATAAATATTTGCCAATTCATACATGGAGGCGTGGTTGCTTCCGTCCTTGCGGATCACTTCAGCAAAAAGGTCGGCGGCATTGTTCAGGTTGCCAAGGATTTTTTCCTTGTTGGCATTGAAGAAAAGGTAGGTTACATCATTGCGTTGCGAATCACTCAGACTGCTTTTTGATGCAGGCTTAGATGAGGAGCTCTGCTGTCCGCCTTTACAGGAGACCAGCAGCACGATTGGCAGTATGAGGCGGAGTAGATTTTTCATTGGTAAGTAAACGCTGCTATGGCCTGATTGTTTGGAATTAATTTTGGGTGGAATAGTCGCCCATGCTCAGGTCCTCGGCATTGCGTGCATATTCAGCAAAGTTACCAATCATTGAATTGCTGATGACGGCATTTTTAATTTTGCAATTTGTCTGAATGATGCTGTTGCTGATATTGGCATTTTCGACTTTTGTATTCATTCCAATGGATACATGCGGACCAACTATGGAATTGATAAAGCTGCAGTTATCGCCAATGAAACTGGGTTGAACGATCACTGAATTTTCAACACGGACGGAAGAAGGGACCTTCATTTCGGCTTTGTGCATTTCCAATACACGTTGATTTGTATAAACGGTTGCATCTTTATTTCCACAGTCGAGCCACTCATCCACTTTACCCGGGAAGAATTTTACTCCCTTTTGCTTCATGTTCTCAAGTGCATTGGTCAACTGATATTCGCCTTTTTCTTTGATGCCGTTGTCAATGAGGTATTGCATTTCCTTGCGGAGGTTTGCTCCGTCTTTCATGTAATATATGCCGATGATGGCGAGGTCGCTTACGAATGTTTGCGGCTTCTCGACAAAATCAGTGATCACACCTTGCTCATTCACTTTGATAACGCCGAACATTTTGGGATCATCAATTTTACTCACCCAGATGATTCCGTCTTTGTTTTCGTCCATCGTAAAATCGGCACGGAACAATGTATCGGCAAAGGCAACGATCACCTTTCCGGAGAGTTGTTCTTTTGCGCAAAGGATTGCATGAGCAGTACCAAGCGGTTCATCCTGGTAAAAGATATGTCCTTTGGCGCCTTCGCTTTCTGCGATTTTCAAAAGGCGCTCTTCGGTTTCTTTTCCAAACTGTCCGATCACAAAGGCAATGTCGGTTACTTTTTCTTTACAGACTTTAATGATGTCTTCCACCAGCCACTGAACGATTGGTTTTCCTGCAACAGGAATCAATGGCTTAGGAATAGTTAACGTGTGCGGCCTCATCCGCTTTCCCATGCCGGCCATAGGTATGATTATTCTCATGTTATATTTTATCTCTCAATAATATTTATGTATCAATATGCAGACGAGGAAATGTGCAAATGAAATTTCATGGATAACGATTTCAATTTACGCATCTGCACATTTGCGCATTTATTTAACTCCCGTAGATCCGAATCCTCCCGCTCCTCTTTCCGTTTCAACAAGCGTAACCGTTTCCTGCCATTCCGCCCTTTCATGCTTTGCAACAACAAGTTGTGCTACACGTTCACCATCTTCAACTACGAACGTTTCATTTGAAAGATTCACAAGAATGACCTTTACTTCTCCTCTGTAATCAGCATCTATTGTTCCGGGTGAATTGAGTACGGTGACTCCTTTTTTTGCTGCCAGTCCGCTACGTGGACGAACTTGTGCTTCAAATCCTGCCGGTAACTCAATGAATAATCCTGTTGCAACAAGGGCGCGTTGCAATGGCTGCAGTGTAATTGGTTCGTCAATATTGGCACGAAGATCCATGCCAGCTGCATGCTTCGTTTCATAACCCGGAAGCGGGTGTTTGGATTTATTTACGATGCGTACTTCCATGATAGTTTATGATTATAAGTCCCCTTTATCGGATTTACGGAAAGGGATGCGAATGTAGGAATTTTTGCGCCTTTCATAGATGTAGGCAGAGGCCAGAAATACGATAAGAATCCCGGTATTGATGAGGATCATGGTATTCATGTTCAGGAGAAAGTCCTTCCTGATCCATTCACTTATGCAATACAATACCAGGGCAGAAGACACAAAATGGACAAAAGAGCGGATGTCGTAATTGACGGGATAATATTTTTGTCCAACGAAATAAGAAATGAACATCATGGCAGCATAACAGATCAATGTTGCCCATGCAGCACCCATGTACCCCATCACAGGGATAAGGGTAAAATTCAGGATGAGGGTGATGATGGCGCCGATGATTGAAAGCCATGCACCCCATTTTGTTTGATGGGTTATTTTATACCAGATGGATAGATTATAAAATACGCCGAGGCACAGGTTGGCCATGAGCAGGATAGGAACAACAGCCAGTCCTTCCCGGAATTCTTTACCGATGAAATTTTTTACAATGTCCATGTACATCATGATGGCAAGAAAAATAAATGCGCACATGAGTACGAAATAATGCATCACGCGCCTGTAGATTTCCTTAGCCTTGTCGCTGGATGCCTGAGAAAAGAAGAAGGGTTCTGCTGCATAACGAAAGGTCTGCACAAACAACGACATGAGTATAGAGAGTTTGTAACATGCTCCGTAAATTCCCAGCTGCGACATGGCGGTGGACTTGTCTGCGATCAGCCTCGGCAGCATGATGCGGTCAAATGTTTCATTTATCATTCCGGCAAAACCTGCTACCATCAGCGGCAGCGAATAAATGATCATGCTTGTCCACAATTTTTTATCAAATGAATATGCTGTTTTGAAAAGTTCGGGAGCAAGGAAAAGCAGAACAATGCCGCTGGCAATGAGGTTGCTGATAAAGACGTAGCCGATGCCGATGGTAGGATCATAAACACGGCTTACCAGGCCATACAGCATTCCATCTTTTATTGCGGGGCAGATGAGGAGGAAAAAAATATTCAGACCAACGTTAACGAGGATCCACACTAGTTTAATGAGAGCAAAACGAAATGCCTTTGCTTCTTGCCTGAGTCTTGCAAACGGAATTGCGCTGATGGCGTCAAAGGCAAGCACCATTGCAAAACAGCTGATGTACTGCGGGAGCATTTTATCGGAACCATCACTGTGGTTCATCCATGCAGCAATAGGAGAAGAAAACAAGATGATGACTAGCGCCAGCGATACCGAAGAGACAATGATACTGATCAGTGATGTGGAGTATACTTTCGGATTGCCTTTTTCTTTTTCTGCATAACGGAAAAAAGCTGTTTCCAATCCGTAAGTAAAAATGATGTTGAAGAAGGAGACATAGGCATACA
>CAYHHK010000009.1:0-54543 GCA_964356415.1 uncultured Flavobacteriales bacterium | reverse complement strand
AGCAGGCTATTTCTGGACTTCCACCTCAATGTACAACGGTGAAGGTGCATGGATGAGAGTGGCAAGTTTCTTTAAAGTAAACCTCGGTGAATACGGGGCTTGGAAAGAAGGTGCCAAGGCAAGTAAGTTATCCGTTAGATGCATAAAGAACTAACATGACACTTTCCCAATCTCAACGAATTTTCAGTCTGAATCTTGCCAAACTAATCCTTTGGATTTATGAGCAGGGAATGGAATGTACACTCGGAGAAGTGTTGCGCACCACGGAACAACAGGCAATTTATCTGAAGAACGGTAAAAGCAAGACCATGAACAGCGGACATTTGAAAAAACTTGCTGCTGATATCAATCTTTTTGTTGACGGTACTTATGCCACTGGCAAAGAATCTTACAGAAAAATGTCTGAATATTGGAAGTCCCTTCACCCCAAAAATATCTCCGGATATGATTGGGGCTGGGACGCGCAACATTTAGAAATGAAATACTAACACAAATCAAATCATGGAAACTAAATTAACTTTCGCAAAAGGCTGGTGTAACTTCTGGGCATACATGTCCGGGATACTTGCAGACCAGGGAAACCAGGCATCGAGTAAACGAGTGGTGCTGTTAAACCTGCTGATGCTCTTTAACTTTCAGATCATTGTGTATTTTGGAAGACCTGCAGACCAGGTGAACATGATGATGTTCTGGGGCAACCTTGGAGCAATCATCACTTTTGGTGGATACGTCACAAGTGAATTTTTTAAATCGCTTTCAGACAACGGTTTAATAAAACCTCAATCACCAGCATAACACTCCGTGTTACGACCAATGAAAATTTTAGACTGCGGATTTCCGTAAAATAAATATTCATAGTGTTTATAATGTGGTATATAGATGGATTATATAATTAATTTGTTTATACCCTTGACATGCCTACTGTTTATTATGTAACTTTGTAAATACTTGACTACGTTACACTACTCCCATGTCTGATCTCGACTTCAAAAAATTCAAAAATAACGTTCTTACCTTCCTGGCAACAGAAGGTTTGATAATCTTAATCACCTTCATTTTCATGGCAGGTAGTTTAAAGGAAACAATGTCGCAAAACACTGCGCGCATAGCACAACTTGAACAAGAGAAGGCGGATAAAGAGGTTATAATTGAAGCGTTGAAAAGTATGAACACCTACTTGCAACAGATTGATAAACGGACAGATAGGATTGAACGGCGTCTTGACACCTATCCACAATAAATATGGCGCAACCACAACGTATCCTACTTGTTTCTTCAGACCCGGACTTTCAGATTAGCGTAGCATCTGATATATGCAAAAAATTAAACACAACCACAATAACAGTCGCCACCTGTTCAAAGGCGTCTGAATTATTGGTCAGTCAAATCGGAATCACACTGCTGTTTGTGGATATAAAATCTCTTGAACCTATCTGGGTAGATTTGGTTCAGCAAGCACACCAGTACGGTATTCCGGTAATTGCAATCACCTGCGAAAAGAGTTGTTGTCATTACGCTTCAGGGCCAGCAGACGCTTACGTACAAAAACCTTTACTCGATACATTCTCAAACATTGCAGTTTTAAAAGCAACCATTGACAAACTATGCAGCACCCACCAGCATATTAGCCGATGTATCTAACCTAACTACCAGATACTCACTAATACTACCAGATGCAAATAGAACGGACATCATCCGCAAGTTTTATCATTCGAGTTGATTATACCAAGACCAGCACCTTTAAGATTGCCTGGTTTTCTGATTTACATTTCGACTCCCCTTACTGTAAACGCGACATCTTGAAGAAGCATCTTGATGATGCTGTGAAACAGGATGCCTATATTGTTCTTGGCTCTGACTGTTTCGATTTAATGCAGTCTAAAAATGATCCAAGAGCGAATAAAAGCGATTTAGCTGCGCAGTACAGCCAGCGCAATGATTACATTAACGCGATCATTGAAGATTTTGTAGAGTTTTTCGAACCTTACAAGGAACGGATTCTATTCATCTTTCGTGGTAATCACGAAACTGCCATGCTTGAACGCATGGGAATTGACCTCACAGCCCTGGCTATTGATAAACTGAATTCCTCCATCACCAGTGACCATCGGATTATGGATGGTGCTTATGTTAACTGGATTAAGATTTTGTTTAAGCGTGTTTACACCGTTGGTGGCAGACCCGGAAATTATGTGTCCTACAACATCATGCACAGCCACTCTTCAGGATCAATGGGGCTACGCTCCAAAGGAGTTTTAAGTGCTGATATTCTTGCCGGGAAATATCCTGATGCAGACATTATTATCACCGAACACAACCACGATGCTTACATGATTCCAATCAACATTGAACAGTTGTCGGATCAGGCAAGAATTTCGTGGCGATTAAAATGGTTTCTTCAGCTACCATCGTACAAAGCAGAGTGGGAAGACCCCACACGCAGTAACTGGTGGCACCGAACTAACAAGTTTCCCAGGCCAGTTGGTCATTACATGTTCTCTTTTTCCCACGATAAAAAAGAGATCATAAAATTCAATCCAGTTTTCATAACATAACTAATATGACGCAAGTACAACAGATGAGTTTACTAAACAAATTGCTAATAGGGGTAAATATTTTACTCCTGTTCATTATCGCCGGAACCCACTTCATGTTTTCGACATTTATCGATTCCTACAAGAAGGAGAATAAACTTTTGGTAGAAAGGAATTATGCCTGTGAACATGCTCAACCACTGATAACCACCGTGTATGTTCCGGTAATCAGTAAAGATTCTGTCAAGTATAAACCAGTTCCAAAACACGTTGTTTACAATGAACCACCTGCTGTTAAACCCGACACTGCTAAAACACCGGAAATTACCGGGCAGTATTATTCAGAAATGTACAGCGGTGCCGGGTACAAGATTCACTGGGAAGCGCAAACCACCACGGAATTCGGAGTCAGTGTAATTGATTGGATACGATTCCCTGAAGTTATCGGTGCTGAAAAGATTGTAACCAAAACCAAAACTATTCACGACACTGTTTACCGGGATGTACCACTGAAACTCAAAAGCAAATTCGGAATTTATGGCGGTGTGCTTTCCCAGGATTTGAAATCTATTACCGGCTTCAATGTTGGGGGATTATATTTACATAAACAGGCGTGGGCATTACAAGCGGGGGCATTATGGGTGGATAAGAAACCACTGGCAAATGTTAACTTCATCTTTATATTCTAAACAATGGCCCCACTTGTATTAACCCTGGATGTAATCGCGTATGATCTGTTGACTACCATCAAACAAACGCATGATGATAGCAACATTGATATTCGGCAAATGAAGTATTGGATCAAAAACTCCAGAGCAACATGGATTCGAAACGAGTTGGCTAAATTTAAGCCCCTCTCGCCGCGTTTTACACAAGACCTGGGGTGTATTGACCTTGAAGTAGTAGATGCGTCCCTGTGTGGTCTGAATACCGACTACAAGATCAAAAGAACAGTGCAGGATATCCCATCAACAATAGAAGTTTATGGCGAACCCACATTTACCCGGATTGGCCCGGCAATGATTCACTCTGCCAAATACACATTTATTCCTTTTGAGCGCGTCCCTTACATCGGTCACGGTAAGTTTAACCAGAATGCAATCTTTGCATTTCTCTGGAATGAAAGAGTTTACTTGCTGACCCACGGAACATCGCTTGAGTATGCCGGTTTGGGAAAACTAAACATCAAACCGATTCTGGCAAACCCGGAAGAAGCCTCGAAATTTACTAAAGCTGATGGCACACCTTGCTATACTGATGCCAGCGAATATCCTATCACCGAGAACCTGGTGACCTACATGAAAGATATTTTAATTCAATCCGACATACGTTACATGTTCGGCTCACAATCTGACACACAGAACAATGCAAGAGATGACGCGGGTAAACAACCAGTTGCAGATCCCAACCAGGGGCAAGGGTAAGCATCGAACTGATTTTGTTTTAAGAAATATTTACAAGTATTACGTGGCAAAGCATGGCAAGGCTGTTCCTTACGGTGTCTTTGCCAAAGTCTGTCAACAGATCAATGAGCAGTTGATGGTGGAAAGTATTACAACAGGATGCGATATCTTCTTACCGGCACACATGGGTACACTGGGAATTCGCAAATATAAATGCAATGCTTTCTTTCTGGATGACGGTTCACTCAAGACTGCGCATTTGCCCATTGACTTTAAGGCAACCAAACTGCTTTGGTTGAAAGACCCCAAAACCCGGGAAGAGAAGAAAGTGGTCAGGCTGGTCAACAGCCACACTGATGGGTTCCGTTACAGATTTTATTGGGATAAACGAACCAGTAATATTCAAAATCAAACGGTTTACTCATTTCTTCCTGCACGCTCTCATTCGCGTAAATTGAGTGAGGTATTAAAAAATGAGGATATCACTGTAGATTTTTGCACTTCAACCTAATTACCAATGAACTACGTAGCCTACGAAACTGTAATGGAGAGACTGTACAAGACAGGACTCGCACCACAATTTATCGACGATGTTGACACAAAAGAATTAATCTTCGATGCATTATCGCTGATGGGAGCCAAAGAAATTATGATTCCCTGCGAAGCAAATATTGACATTGTAGATTTCCAGGGTTTACTCCCGGTGAACTTTCGTGGTAAAGCCAGCGGAGTAATTTGTCTGGAGAACGGTGTCACACTGACTGAGCAAACTGCTCTCTATACTGACCAAATTCCTTCCGGCGCAACTTATCAAGACCCTGAAGATGGTATAAGTGATGCACCAACCCTGATTGATTCAACACCATTTAGCGGCGACCCTACCTACAAAATTGTAAACGGATTCATCAACACCGGATTCCAGCAGGGAACTGTACGAATTGCATACAACGGTTTTCCAGTTGACAACAGAAATTGCCCATTGGTTCCCGATGATGTTCGCGTCCTTCGCGGAGTCGTGGCATTCTGCGCATCAGCAATCGCCACCGCAATGTGGGTTCAAGACAAGCTTTCCCGGGAAAAGAAAGAATACTTTGAGAAAGAATCCTTATGGGGAATTCCTTCAGGCTCCAACAGCGCAAAGATGCCGGACTTGGATCGCATGGAGAATATTGCCAGGTTGGTTAATTCACCAATCATCAAACTCGGAATGCATTCAACAGGATTCAAAGGATTAACTCAACGTGCCAGATACTACACGCATACCAGAAAATAATTTACGATGACAAACTCAACGGTTAACACCTACATGGGTGGGATGGACAGGGACACTGCTCGAAATAAATACTCGAACACTAAGTATTATCATGCAAAGAATATTCGGATCCTCACTAACCACGGTTTATCTACCGGGAATGTGATGAATGAGAATGGCATGAATCTTAGTTTTAAACTACCTTCCTCTATCGCCGGCATGTATGAGTTGCGTGTAACACCTGAAGACCCGAATCATCCTTCTGGAATTTCTACCATGATTCGCATCAATGGGTTTGCATCAGGGCCGATTAATGTCGATACCAGCGTAGGTGCTTTGTACAATCAACTGATTAGTTCATACAATAGCCATATTGTAAACAATGAGTTCCGAATTTTCAACTGCCAGGACTTCATAAAAATCGTAGGATTAGGTGAAACGCTTACGGTTACTGTAACCAATTTGACAGAAACCGGCCCCAGCCCACGCACCAGTATTTCAAAAACAGTTCCCACGCAAACCAATCCACAGATTGTGGGAAGTGCCAATCTACGTGATTGGTTGATAATCTTTTCAACCACCGGTGAATATGGTCAGATTTGGAAGATGAAGATCAGCAAGAAAACCGGAAAAGCCCTGGACACTGTTGAGAACTTTTTGGTTCCGGGAGCGCATTTGGCCAGCCACAATGCGTTTAACTTTTCCATGTCTCACCGTGTATTGGCAAAAACTAATTACGAATCACCGGAAATTGGTAAAGTATATTTTACAGATACCATAAACACATTCCGTCACGTAAACATTTTTGATTCCCGGTTACTGGGGTATCCGATGTGTAAACTGGAGATTGTACCCAACAGTAATTTTGCCACAATAAAACCAATTGACATTGGCGCTGGCGGAAGATATCAAACCGGTGTTGTGCAATATGCATACTCCATGTTCAATTTGCACGGCAATCAATCTTCATACAGCACTCCTACCGGATTCGTACACATCACTGCAGATAACGATAAACTCACAGACTCGCAGCTTTACACAGGACGCGCCATTGACCAGTTAAGCGGAAAGTTTATCACGGTGGAGATTAACAACCTAGATCGCACTTTTGATTTTATCAGAGTTGTTTCGATTTGGTATAATGCCTTTGAAGGTACTCCGACAATCAATATTGTAAAGGAGTGTGCCATTCCGCCAATGGGTACAATTCGATTTAACGACACCGGGGATTCCTTGGGATCGATTACTTCTGCTGAATTTGTAAGTCTTGGATTAACGGATTTCACTTGTAAGACATTTGAGATTAAGGACAATATGCTGTTTCCTGCAAACATTACCCAGGATTTTTATGACCCGATCTTCGATGCCAGGGCATACCGGTTTACAAGAAACAAAGGCGCTGGACAATATGCGCGTGTACTTAATTCTTCAGGCGTTTCTGACACGGTTACAACTGATTTCAAAATCACCGGGCAAGTAATACCGGAGAATCATGACTGCGGATTGTCGAAAGAACTTCAACGTCCTTCAGAAATTCTTGACCCGGGATTCGCCTATAACCTGGCGAATGAACTGGGAGGAGAAGGCCCCAATACATCTTATCGATTCAAGCTGACTCCGATGCTAATTGACAATACAGGAATTGTAGCAAACACATCAAATTTAACCAGACTTGGCGTACCACGGGAAAATACCGTGGACAACCCTTCTTACACCAGCTACGCCAGCCCATTTAATGTGATGAATAAAATGGGATGGATGCGTGATGAGATTTACAGAGTAGGCCTCATTTTTAAAGACACAAAAGGACGTGCATCATTTGTTAAATGGATTGGTGATATCAAATTCCCGGCAATTTATGAAAACGATACCCGCACAACATATTCATTTAATGGTGTAAACTACACTGACTTTTCTACTTTTTATGGCAACTCTGCGGTTAATAATAATGTGTACGCTAACATTCTTTCGCTTCAGGTGAAAGTAAAGAACATGCCGCCGGATGCTGTTAGTTATCAGGTAGTACGGTGTAAACGTGAGGAGTGGGATAAAACTATTCTTGCGCAAGGGTACTGGAAGTCTGCCTATGATGCAACAGCTTCTGCGAAGAACTGCTGGGTTCCCAGAATAACCGAACTGGAAAATAATAAACTCGGAAACTTTATATCCCCGGAGATCAGCTTTTTCAAGAATCTTAAACCAGTTGGCGGAGACTCATTAAGAATTCAGGGTACGGCACAATGTCATTCAGACTATCCCGAAAGTAATGCGCAACAGTATAATCATAAAGCTTACACACTAACACCTTCACCTAATTGGGAGAAGATTGCCGTTATTGACGCAAAGATTGTTCCCCCATCCAGTGAAACAAAGATTATTGTTGGCCCGAATATCCCCTACATAAATTACTGTTGGGAATGGAACGGCGCATTGACAAATAATGATGTGCATCCTCGTGCCTATTTTTGCACAAATCTTGTGACGAATCTGGACAAAGCCTGGATCACATTTACTTCTGAAATAACAGAACTTCGGCAAAGTAGGATTGTAAACTATGAACGTGCAATCATCCCTTATGGTGGACAAACCAGTGAGGCTCGAACATTCAGCATGTACCAAACCTGTATGCAGCCATCTACAGTTTTGCATAACTACATCAATGTTTTTGGTGGCGATACCTTCATTGATTACTTTGAGAATTTGAGATTATTCCCGGATGGTTCTGCGTTGAATGCCAGCGTGGTTAATATTCCAGTGGAGACAACAATCAATCTCGCTCTTCGCCACGATAAATCTCCTCACCGCTTAGTCGCCTCCGGGCTTGGGTGGGATTGTATGCGGGAAACTGCAGGTAGTTGGATACAGGGTTCTGGCCCCACCTATTTTACGCAATCCACGGATTTGTATTTGTACAACACCGTGTATTCAAAACAAGCTGATCTCACAAAATATTTTCCAAAACCGTTGTTATTTTCTGACAATAGAGTTTTTGATTGCCGGATCATGGCCAGCCTGGTGAAAAGCGCGAATGAAGAAATTGATTCATGGACACACTTTCTGGCGGGAACAAAAATCGACGTCAATGGTGCACATGGCCCAATCAACAATCTGCAGATTTTCGAAGATGCCCTGATCTTTGCCCAGGATAGGGCACTGGGAGTTGTATCCGTAAACGAGAAAGTGCTGACAATTCCTGATGAACTCGGGGTCGCAATGACCATTGGCAAGGGCGGATTAC
The DNA here is from genome assembly GCA_964356415.1 of uncultured Flavobacteriales bacterium. Classification (GTDB taxonomy): domain Bacteria; phylum Bacteroidota; class Bacteroidia; order AKYH767-A; family 2013-40CM-41-45; genus JAPLDB01. The sequence goes on along the minus strand of CAYHHK010000009.1, from coordinate 46,116 downwards.
TGGATGATTTCAAATACATTACCACTAAGAGTGGATGTATGCACCGGTTTGCAATGGTACTTGCCGGGGTGACGAAAGATTCATTGTATTACTATGATGCCCTGAATAACAAGATTGGGATGTACACGATCTCCGGCAAAACCTATGCAAAAAACGAGACTGTCCCATTAAGTTTCATGAAGAGTATTCAAAGCGACTTAAACGCCTTGGACGTAGATTGTATTCAGCAGGATGATACATTGAACGGAAACGGAGTTCATTTGATAGTAGATGCGAAAAATGGCAGGGTGTTGTTTACTTTCCTGGCTACAGGTATCGTCACAGACCAGCCTGGCCCTCCTGTTGCCATCGATGCTCAATCCTTCACGATTGCCTTCAACGAATTAATGCAGTCATTTGAAACCTTCTTTGACTTCACTCCGGGCATTTATCATAAGATTGATCAGTGCATTCTATCTGCACTGGATAAATCCACGGAAGTTTCTGCACACGGATTTGGTAAGCCGGGATGGTTTTACAATAAATTCTTCCCTTCAAGTCTTACCTACATCGTCAACAGCGGTTCCAAAACCGTGTTAGTTTACGCTACCAACGAATACAACTTTACGGTAGAAAACACAGCTTATGAAGATGTGCAGAGAAACTTCGATACCATCAAGGTCGAGAACGAGTATCAGAATTCCGGTAGAGTAACTCTGGTTGAACCTGTTAACACTCGCAGAAGATTCAGAATTTGGCACAATGACATTCCCAGGAATATCAACGGCACCGACAAAATGCGTAGTGCTGCATTGCTTATAACCATGGAATTTATCAATTCCGAGAATGCTGATACATTCAGACTTGAGGATATCACCACGCATTTCGTAGGTAGTAAGATTTAGTAATATCCGGTGTGACAAAATAAATCAAGTATTTCTTGACAAGTGTTGTCAGTTGTAGTATCTTTGTAAAGTGGGGATTAGTTGTGTAATCACAGAAGTTCAAACTTGTAATATCTGCAATGACAAAATATAAGTCTCCATACCTCAATCATCTTCTTACCAAATATTCTGGATTAAACAAACTCGCTGCTGGTGGCAATCCCTTGCTGGAACCTACACTGACTTTCCAAAATCCCAATGGATCAGCGACATCAACATCAGGTGCAGTTAAATCTTCCGGGGGAATAAGTGGTGCCGGCGTAGCTTCTGCCGGAGTAGGCATTTTATCAGATGCAATGTCAACAGATTTTTCCAGTGGGGAAAGTGTGCAAAACCTGGCACGGAATACTATCCGTGTAGGATTGAATGCCATCCCAGTTGTAGGTACTGCTATTGCAATAGCAGATACAATCGTCGATGAAACTATCGGTGCCATTGCAAATAACAATGAATCAAGTATCGGCGTACAATTACTAAATGATGTTGTAAATCCTTTGGATGGATTTACACGCGGCATTGGTGAAATATCTCAAGGACAGTGGGGAAAAGGATTAGGTTCGATGGTTCCGGTTTATGGCGGACTTACAAGAGCCGCTGAAGCTAAAGAAATGGCACGCCAATCTAAGGGTCGCGATAGTGCAATCCAAAGTCAAAATGCAATCAACGCTTCTCGCCTGACAGATGCCGGGAATTTTCAAACACCGCAGGCAGCGATGGGTGGAAAGTTACCACGCTATGCGGGTGGCGGAATCATGCCAATGATCAATCAATATACCGGGGGCGGAACACATGAACAGAACACTTCAGGGTATGAAGGTATTCCAGTCGATGCGTTGGGAAATCCTTCAGCTATCAGTAGTAAAGAATCTGTAGCTACTGTTGAACAGGGTGAGGTAAGTTGGGTAAATCCAACAACTAAATCAGCATACGTCTTCTCAAATCGTTTCTAAATGTCTAAAAATAAACAACTTACGTTTGCCGATAGAGCAAACCAGATCATAAAAAGGTACTCTTCCAGATTAGGTGACGGTAAATACGACGCCATGTCCAAAAAATCACAAGATCGTGAACTACAAGAACTCCAGGCAGAACAGGAAGCGGTAAAACAACAGATGCAACAGCAGATGGTTGGACAACAGATGGCCTTTGGTGGCCCAGTTGATCCGTTTGATGCAGCAAATCCCACAGCAAGAGTTCGTTTTGCCAATGCAGATTCTGCAAACTATAGTCTCGATCAGCGTAATAAATGGGGCAGATATTCCAATCCTGTATTGAACAGTAAGTTACTTGCAGACAATGGAGTAACTACAAAAACTACCAACAACACTGTACTGCAAGCCGTTGGGCAAGTTGCCGGGAATTTAAACAATACCGGAATTGAATTTAAAACGGCTCCTACTATTCGTACAGACACTGGCCAAACAAAAGTTGGTGGATTACAGTATGTTCAGACTAATCCTTTAATGGTTCCTGTTAAAGCAATGGGTGGCGGTCTTCCACAACTTGGTTGGGGAGATTATTTACCAGGATCCGAAATGTATGGACAAATGCCGAATGCTTATGGAGTTGCTCCGCAGACTGTAAACATGGTTAGCAATGGAGCAACGTCCACCAAATTTTTACCGGGGACATCATTACAACCCGGCACCACTGCAACTCCTGCCGGATTAACATACAATAAACCGACTTTATATAAACCTTCAGCGGGGCAGCAGCAACAGGTTCCTGAAAATAATTCATTACCTCCTGAAATGATCGCAGGAATGGTTGGCAAAGGTGTAAGTGCACTCGCACAACTTCCTTTCCTTTTACAGAAGCCGGAACAGATTGCGTATGATCAGACTCAGATGCCGAAATTTCAGACTACTGATTTAACCGGTGACAAACGCGATCTGCGTGAACAAACCAATAATTATCTGCGCAATGCTCGTGGCAATGATCCTGCAAATTATGCAGCGTATGCGGCACAAGCCGGTTTAGGTTACACCCAAGGTGTTGCCAAACTTGCCCAGGAAGAGAATAAAATGAACAATCCAAATGAGTTCAATCAGCGCAATGCTGCATTACTCCAACAGGAAGCTGCACGCAAAATGCAGATTGACGAACTCAATGCCAACGCAAGAACCGGTAAAACCCAAGCACTTGTCAATTACATGGGTGGACTTGGTGACACAGCAATGGGTGCCATGAAAGACACGATGGCGTACAATCAGCAAATGGACACGATGGGATTTACTTCCCAGCCAGGGTATGTTGCTAAACGTGTTGGAAACAGAATGATCAATGCACAATCTCCAGCTTACGGAATGCTTGTTTATCAGGTCAAAGGTAAAACAGTAATGGAAGTGGACAACAAACCTGTTACCCCGGATAAGTTTGAAAAGATTCTTCAGAAACGCGGTAAGTATCAGGATGCAAAACATATAGGAACAGAAAAAACAACGCCATAATGCCAAACTACGTACAATACCAACCATCGAAATACGAGAGCATGTTTGTTCCCTACGATATGGGAGTCATTCAGAAGTCTTTAGCTGATAAGCAACAGCGCAATGATGCTGCCGTACAAGGATTTGGCGCGCAGATGGCCAAATTAAACGAAGTCGAAACCGCTGACCCACAACATTACAACGCTGTGATGCAAAATCTCAGACAAGGTTTTGATCAGATTTACACAAAGCACAACGGGGATTTATCCGCCGGATATAACGATGCCATCAATTTTATTCAACAGTCACGGAGCGATCCTTTCTGGAAATTGAATGAAGCGAAGATGAAAGCTATTGCCCAGGAAGACCAATTGGTTTCACAATTTGGTGCAGATGCTTTGAACTTTAAATCTGCCCGGAGTCAGCAATTGCTGAATGATCAGGGGCAGTACAACGGAATTGATACGTTTACCCCTGAAGTTCAGAAGAAAGATAATTGGGACGGGAGTATGCTTGACAATGTAAAAGCGCACATGACTCCAACAAAAACTGGTAAATCTGTTAGCGGTTCTCCGGTTCCGGGATTATTCACCACAACTGAATACAGTGGTGTAAAAGTCAATAAGGAAGCGGCTTTTGAGGATTACCAAAAATCAAGTTCTTACAAACAGCAATTACGCACTTACACCGAACTTGGACAGTACACACCCACCGGTGAAAAAATGAGTAAGACGGATGCTGAAAGTTTAATTAAATCCCAGTTTGAAAAAATTGCAAAAGCACATGAGTATAAATTAATTGATCAGAATTTTCAAGGTATCCCAAATTGGTCAGCGGGTTTAGGAACACCACCACCAACACCGGTAGTTCCACCTAACGCCACAAATAAAGATGGTACAGTAGCAACTACTTCGGTTATGTACAAGGATGTGGATGCTGCCAAAAAGCAGATTTCGAATAACAATAAAGTAGTTGCGGATGTTACTGCAAATCTTGGAAAGTATGTTCCGGGACTTATCGTACCAGAGACAGCGTGGGGAACTTCGCCTACCAAAGAACAAATTGCAACACGACAGGCAAATCTCCAGGCTTCAAATAAATTAGTTGAGAAGTACAAAACGGATAGAGCAGGGCTTTACGCTACTTTACGCGCTCAAGGATATAATGAGTCAGAACAATTGTTCGATACCAAGATGCGCTCTGCAGTGGAAGCACTGAATGATGTGAAGCGTATTGATGATGGTATGAAAGAAGTTGCTACTGCTGCCGGATCAGATTGGAGTAAGGTCAGAGATTTATCAACTACCGATGGTAGGAGTGACACTGAACGCACTAAGATCAATAAACAATTGCGTGATCTGGGAAAAATTACAACGGAAACTAATTCCTGGGCAATTGAACCAGCTATCAATTCCAATGGACGTCCTACAACTGCTGAAGAAGATGCGCAAACAGAAATTGTAACGCAGACACTTAGCCTGGCCAATTTAACTGGCGGTGCTGATATCCGTGGATACGTTTATGATGCGGATAAAAAACTACAAAACACTGACCCTGGTGATGGTACTGAAGGGAAACCGCAGAGCGTTGCTGACATGCTAAAGAAATTGCAGATCGGTGATGGAAAAACAGACAACAGTTCAATGAACTATAAAGTATCTTCCCGATTAACTACCACTGCATCAGATAAGGGTAATGATGGCAAACGCCAGCAAACTTTTATTGTAACGATTAGTGATAAAAATGGCATACGCGCACATCTAAGAATTCCAATGGATGCAGCAGCGGGTAACAATCGTACTCTGGGAATTCTAAGAAACTCTCCAGTGAACAAGATGAACGCGTTTGTTGGAACCGGAATTGATTACGGTGCCACAAAATTCGACATGAACACCTTTGACCCAACGTTACTCGCAAATATGCGCACCTGGCCAGGATACGAGGATATCTCGAATGTTGAAATCGATTACAACGGTACTGTAAACACACCTTCTAATTTCCGCGCCATTGTACACAGAATTGGTAAGGCACCGCTTATCATGTCAGCGGATCAGTTTATCACAGAAAGCGCGCAGGCTTTAACAGCAAAACGCGCAGCAGAGTTTAGTGCAAATACCGGAATGAATGCTTACTCATCAGAACAATAAATAATTTTACATGGCTGACGAATATCAGGAAATAGACCCAATGACCGGCTTAACAGGCCCCGCCCCTTTTCAAGCAGACCCTAAAGTATCAAGAAGACAAGCATCACAACCTGTTGCGCCAAACGGTGATCAGTTTGTACAAACTCTCGGTGAAGGTACACGCAGTTTCACAGACCATTGGAAACCGGGAATGTTTGGTGGAAGTTGGGAATCGGAAATTTTAGCCGGGCATGGGATTAAAATGTCTGCTGATAAAACCGAAGAAGACTACCAACAGGAATTGTATGATAAGCAGGGATTGTGGGATCGCACTGGAAACATGTTTGGACAGCTTGCCTTAAAAATACCAATTTTTATTGCTGAAGGTGTGATGCAAATAGTACCAAATTTTGCAACAAAAAGTGATGATGAAGTAAACTCTCTACTGAAAATAGGCGCGTTAGAAGAGGCGTACAATAACGGGCTTCGCACAGTTACTATGAATGCATTGGGAAAAATGCGGGAAAATATTGATGCTGGTTTACCCCAACGTCAAAAACCCGGTTCTGATGGCGGGCCAGAGTTTAGTGCCGGCTTTATGTTTACAGCAGCAGAAGGTACGCTTGAATCCGTTGGTGGAGTAATGGGTCAAATGGCTTTGATGACCGGTGCAGCGGGTCTTGTAGGAAAAGGAATCAATGCGCTTACAGGCAATGCAGGAGCAATGGCTTTTAATTCATTGCGTCCAGCGTTCCAGCAAGTAGCGAAAGAAGTCGGTGCCGGTGTTACCATGAATTTCATAGAAGGCGGTACAATGGCTCACGGATTGTACAACAACGTGATGCGTGAAATGACTCCGGAGTTGAAAGCTTATGATGAGCAAATGAAGATGGAGGCTGGCGCAAGAGTTGATGAGTTAATGAAAGTAGCTGATAATTATACTCCCGAAGAATTACAGAGTATGATTAAAGATATAAACAAAGATGCAGACGAAGCCTTACAAAAGCGGTTTCGGGAAGTATCTGACAATGCTGCGAAAGCCGCGACTACTTTTCGTTTGGCAAATGCCAGTAATCTGTGGGCAGACATGATCCAGGTTCGCGGAGTATTTTCCGGGAAGAATATGTTGGCAGGGATGATTGAAAAACCAACCAAAGGGTTTTACGAAGGTGCTCAAAAAATTGGCAGGAATCTCACAAAATTAAGTGCAGACAATGCTCTTCTTCAAGCTGGTAAAGAGGGTGTAGAAGAAATCACGCAAAACGTAATGCAGAATGAAGGTGAATTTATGGGCCAGCGTTGGTCAGGAGTTGAACATCCCGTGGTAAATGGTGTTGCTCAATCAGGGGAATCATCTGATTTGCTTAACCCCAGAACCTATAGTAAAAGTTTACTTGGCAGAATGTCAAAATATGCGACATCCCCACAGGCATTGACTGAAGGATTGATGGGTGCACTTGGAGGTTACCCGCAGCATGTTGTATCCAAAATTATTGGTAAAGGATATGGAGCTAAAGCAAAACAACGTGAACAGGAAGCTTACGATTCCCAACAGGATTTGATTAAAATCAACAAGGATTACTTTGAGAATAAAATGGATTCTTATCAGCAGTCCCAGGATATGCTGAAGGAAGCTGTTGCTTCAGGTAACTCCGATATGGAAACAGTGGTACAGCACATGACATTGCTTCCATTGATTGCAGAAAATTTGCAAAAAGGAACCATCGAGAATTTTGAAAACCTGTTAGCAGATGTGAGTTCGGGAAGTGGTGAGAAAGCGGCGCAAGCCAGGGAAATTTCGAAAGAAGTTCAGAGAATGAAGAAAGCCTGGGTAGCCAATTCTGGCAGACCCAATAGCCAGGAGTTGTTCTTGTTGGATGAAACCATCCATATCATTAAAAAGTACGCGGAACCGTCGTCTATTAAACTGAAGCAAGCTGTTTCTAAACTTTCAGACGTTGTGAATTCTACGCTTGAAGGTAGTTTACTCACTGATGACAAAAAGGTAACTGTAAATAATCTTTTCGTGGAACTTCACGAAGATATTATGGCGGAAAAGGGTAAACTTGAAAACTCTGTTCATTATGGGTGGAAAGATTTATCAACACGGGTTGAAGAAATTTTAAGCTGGTTACCAGATACTTCCGGAGACTTGGTTGAACAGTCACAGGAATACCAGGAGTTCTTGCAGGCGAATCAAAACTTTGACGAAATTCGTGAACAAGCCAGCGAGTTAAAGTACACATTGCGTAAAAAATCCAGTCACGCGTATCAAAACGGAGTACTTCAAATGCAGACAATTTTAGAAGCTGGAGAAAAAGCAACTTCTGAATCTGCGATTAAAAAACAAATTGCAAAATTATCCAAACTTGGGAATAAAGAAAGGTACGATTATAGAGCGTTTGAAGATTTAAAAAGCATGATCTCGCAAGCACAAACTAAACTTGAAACTCGTTTAGCAGGTGTTAAAAGCGGAACTATAAATAAAAAAGCACAACGTACTGCTGCAACCAAAGCCAAAAAGAATTCTAAGAATAATACAGCGACACCTGCAGCGACAGCAACTCCGGCATCTACCGTAACTAAAGCATCCACACCATTTTCTGCTGCACAACCAGCACAAACTGGACAACCAGCACCAAGAGCCGTCAACACTCAAACTACTCCCGGGACACAAACACCAGCGGGGACTGCGGCGCCAGTGGCACCAGTTGTTAATCCTGTTGTTGAACCAGTGACACCTGATGAAGCTGCCGGAGATATCCACGCAATGTTTGCAGCAGATGCAGAATTGAATACGATGTTTGACGGGTTTGCTGAAATCTCTGGTATAACCGAAGACATTGACCCAGGTGAAACTGTTGCACAACCTGTCCCACCATCTGCAGAAGATCGTCAGCTTGCTGCATGGAAAATGATGTCTGCCATCATGGATCATTTAATCAAACGTGATGGATCAGTTTCGCTGTCAGATATTATGATTCAGGCTGAAACATATTATAAAAGCAAATACGGTGAACAACGTGGTGTTGAAATAGCCCAGGAATTATTCCCGTCATTCAAGTCATCTTACCTGGCGAAAACTGTCGACAAAGATCGTGCAGCGATTAAAGAAACTTCGCAGCAGCTTGGGGAACTTGGGTGGAAACAATATTCAGAAATTCTCACTGCTACCAAAGATGAAGAGCAGGAACTTGAAACCCAGGAAAGATTAGCTGCTGGCATCGTCAATGGTCAGGTAATGGGGCCAGAGTATGAAGGCGCGTTACTTGAGCAGGAAGCAAACTTGCGTTCAGTAATTGAAGCAGCGGATTCCGGTGATCCCCAAAGCGAAAACAGTACCGTAGCTTATGACTACAAAAGAGTCTCGAAAGGTTCTGTCATCATGGCTTACCTTGCACGTACTTACGCTACAATCAAAGAAGGGTTCTCCTTCAAACGTGAAGAGCATACCAATGAAATGCGTAACAGTATTAGCCGGGAACTGATGGATATCAGCAAATTCAGACCCGGTACTGAAATTTCCTTCAATGTAAAGGACGACGATACCGCAGATATTTACGATCCTGGCACTGATGGTAAAGTTACTATCAAGTGGGGAGAGTACAAAAATCGGTTACGCGATACCTACAAAGGACAGGACATCACGCAACTGCGTGAGTATAAAGAGAATGTTCCCATACAGATTCTTGGCCCGGAAGGTAATGCAGTAGCTGCAGTTCACGCGTCAAGCTGGATAAAAGCAGAGAATGTTGCCGGCACTACAGATCAGGTAAAAGAAGACAGGGCGAAAAATTTAAATCTTCGCAGTCATATCCTTGCAGAAAAATCCAAAGGCAACACGGTTAAAACCAAAGTCACATCAAAATCCATTGGATACCTTTTCAAAACCGTTGGTGGCGAAAAGAAATCAGTATTCGATCTGATGCCAGACGAGAATTTAATTCTTGCCGTAGGTAAAGGTGACAGGCTTGCGCTGGGTAGTGGCCAGGATAAATTTTTTGATGGGCAATTGTTGAACACCGAAATTAAAAATGGTTGGAGTTACGTTGTTGTTCCTGTTGGATTCAATGATGAAACAAAACAACCCATCTACGCTGCAATTGCAATCACCAACACGAAACTTGCAGATTCTAAATTGGGTCGTACTATCGCGTATTCAATTCGTGCAGCAATGGCCTGCTATCTTTCGAAGACTGATATCAACGGATTCGCAAAAGCCATACGAGAAAAGTCAAAGATCGATATCTTAACCCAGAAAGGTATTGCACAGTACATGGAAATGTTCATCAACAATTACAACATCGGCAATTCCGATGTGTTGATGCGTTCCAATGGATTAGGACAGGCTTCTAAAATTGGGTATCTGAATACAGATGGTGGTGGAGCCTCTATTGGAAGTGATATTCCTGTCGTTGTAATGAAGAATGGTAATCTGGAATTCTCCCGAGGTATGGGATTTGATCATAAATTTGCATCACACAATACATCTGATGAGCATAATGAAAAAACACTTGACGCACTGTTTGTCAAGGTTAATAAAGTTACCAATGGTGTAACTACCTCTGTACCTGAAGGCTTCTTGGTTAGCGAAAGTCACGTAGGAGTTCGTTTTGCAATGAATACTGCGCATGTTTCTGAAAATACTCCGGTAGTGTTGATGACTCTTGAGGATAAACCGACTATGATGCCATACCGGGAACTTGCAACCAGGATGACGACAACGAATGTTGTAGGGTCAAACGTGGGTACTGAAGAAAAGAAAGTCTGGTCATACACACTGCAACCAGTTATCACATTTGAAGACCCTGCGGAAGCAGCAACTACTGTTGTTCCCAGTTCAGCAAAGCCCGTTGCTGGGCAATCATTGACGGAAGTGAATGTCGTTGGCAAAGAAACTGAACAGTCATCTGAACCCGCTACTACCCAAATAGAATACGAAGATGAAGGCGAATTTAACGCCGGATCCGACAATAATTCTGCGACAATCACGGAAGATATTCCTGATTACACTGACCAGAATAGCCAGGAAATGGCCCAGAATACTGGAACCTACCTGATTAAAGCATTAGGGGCACGTAAGCAGATGGCTGTTACCGGGATGATGATGAATGAAGTCTTGAACAGATTATTCAAAAGCGGAAAGAAAGCAATCAATGCTACAGCAATCTTTGATGAATACAAAGCAAAGTTTACTGAACTTCATGCAAAGATGCTTCGCAATATTGAAGCTGCAACTAAAAATGAGGATTGGGGTTCAGTGGATAAATTTACATTGAAAGCTGCCACTTATAAAGAATTACTTGACAACTGGGCACAACTTGTCACGCTTACTGAAGGATCATTAAGCAAACTCGGTAATGCGCATCTTGATTCCAAACCATCAGAAGAAGCGCACAACTTCAAACTGACCACGAAACGTCAGAAACTTGCGGAATTGAATTCTGAAGATTCGGAAGAGAAGGCAGAATCACAACGCACTGAACAAAATGATTGGAGTGAATACAGTGAATTCTCCTACGATGCAAAGGATAGTGCCGGCGTGTTGGTAAAGCGAATGCTTACCACCGTCAAGGCGTATAAAGAAGATGGTTCACCCAAACTGAACTATCTGGGAATCCAGGAACTCAAACCTTTTGATGAAGTGTTCAATACACTGCAAAAGGTACTTGAAGGATTGCCTTCGGATTATATCGTCATGCGGGATTTCCTGAAAAACGAAATGGCAGTACATCACCCGTGGGCTGCTGATGTAGTAGCGTTGCTTGAAAGCGGTGACACGCAATTGCGCAATCAGTTTGTTCATGCCATGACCGGGCACTTTATGTCTCTTCGGTTCATCATGTGGAGTACTGATAAATCCGGTAAGTATGTTCTTCGGGATACTGCAAGCAATGCGTTTGCCGAAGGTGCTGCACTGAAAAGCAACTGGACTGACAATTTGATGTCAAAAGAATTCGTAATAGAACCACTTGACAACCCCGGTAGCGCAGTTTATTCTGCTGATGGCAGAGTAGCCATCGAAGCAACATATCAGCGCATGGTGGACGCCTATAAGGGTACAGACAAGAAATTACCGAGCAGGGAAGATGTGTCAGAATATTTAAACCTGTTTGGGATTGAACTTTCGCCAAATACCCTGGATGCCTTAATGGATGGCAGATTCATTCGTGGTAATCAACCGCAGAGTTTGAGTTTCATGCTGACCAACAATAACGGATTGTTCTTCATCTTAAACCAAAACGTAAAGAACAGATCAGCAAGCACCCTGGAAGACAACAACCCAATCACCAAAGAAAAGGTTGTCGGAGATCTGGCTTTGTTTGCTTCACGTTTTACTGATCAGGTTGCAAGTAATTCGCACAGAGTTCGTGGCAAAACGATTCAAACTTTTAGCCGGAACCGGTTAATCTCCACACAAACCCAGGAATTTCGCAGACTGAATAAGTCCAGAAACGTCAAAACAAAAGAGGAAGTATTCACAAACACGTTGACTACCAATCTATATGATAAGACGATGTTCAATCGTCACTCTACCTGGCTCCAGGATATGTTCCTGAAAGACGCCGACGGGAAACCAATCAAAGCAGAGAACGGTGAGTACATCATCGCCACCAAGGGAACAGGATTTTCGAATTTTTATTACTGGGTCAACAGTATTGAACCGGTTAAGAATATCGACATGCCCAATAAAAAGGACAATGATCTGCCTACACTCCCGGAAGCTGATATCGAATTCATCAAAATTGCTTATCTGCAGTCCCCGAGTGCGGATCAGTCCGGAAATAACAACAGGGTTATCCGTTTGTTTTTCCCCACGACGTCAGACAAGAAAACTGTCGTGGGATTACAGGTGCCAGCATTCATGTTTGATGTTACTCCTGAAGGAGCATTGACTGAAAATGCTCTTGAGAATCTTTACAAAGTGATGGTGCTTCCGGAAATTGAACGCATAGTTCAGTACCAGGCTGCACTGAAGGCTGGCCACGCAAACCAAACTTACAATATTGACGGGTATGCAGCCATGGCCTCGAAGTTCCATTTCATCCCGGAGTTAAACAACATGAATGAGTTGTTCACCGAAGATGGCATGTTGAGTGACGAAGCGCAGAGTACCGAAATGAAAACCAAAATCAAAGAGGTTCTGGCCAGACACATCAATACCCTGGTTGATCAGAAATCTGCAGAATGGGATACTTTTGGCATCGGCAAATCTGACAAGAAAACAAAGAACGCTTTCATCGATAAGGAATTCCTTGAAGATAATAAGACTGTTGCATCCGTGGAAGAATCCAAAAAGATTCGCATGGCAGCACAGGATATGGTTGTTCAGTATCTGGTGGGCAATGCCAACGCGTACATGATGTACATTGGTGACCCGGCGACTTACGCAAAGGTAAAAGGTGGGCGTACTGCAACTGAACACGCTGTTATTAAACGCCTGATTGAAAGTAAAAGATTTGATGCTGTCGAAATTGCACAGATGACATCCGAGGAGTTGTATCGTCAGCACTTTACACCTACAGACCGGATCACTGAAATGCAGGATTTGTTTACCAACGTAGGTAAACGTCTTGCTGCAGACATTGCCCCGCGCAATGAAATCGCAGATAGCCAGAAAGAAACCTACACGCAGGCGATTGTTGAAGACTACAGTGTTGATTCTTCACAACTTGCTGCTTACAAAGCCAGACTAAGCCCGGGACTCGCTAAAAAATATGCGGGTATTACCAGCACTGATGGTCAGGAGTTTGTTTCCTGGCAGGAAGCGTTGCACATCATGCGTAAACAGGGTAAACTTAGCGATGCAGAATTTGCATCCGCTACAAGAATCCTCACCGAGCAGGAACGTCAGCTTGACAAGCAGGGATTTGTGAATGAAAATGCTGAAGATTTATCGGCAGAATTACAGCACATAATTTTCCAGCCATCGAAACCGGTATCCGCCGGGAACATATTCAGCAATGGAATCTACAAAAGATTCTATATCAAGAGTTCAGCCACGGCATTGTTACCTAAACTGGTGCAGGGTCTTGAACTGGACAACCTTCGCATAGCGATGAAGAACCAGGGTGTACAGCGCGTAGCCTTTATGTCAGCCATCAAGGTTGGCGGGCCACGTAATCCTACCACGATTTTTAATGCAAATGGATCAATCAAGAATCCAAAAGAGATTGATTTCTCCGGCACCGTGATGACTCTTCCGAGAAAGTATTTTGGAATTCAGCAGGAAGTACCTTACCACGCGCTTGAGCACGAAATCAATCGTGTAACCCAGGCTTCGAAAAACCTGTTCGTCAATCTTCTTCGCGTCAAAGGATTTAAAATCCCGGGGCAGACAAAAGAATATACCGGTGAAGAACTCGAGAACGAGTACTTTAAGTATTACGATGAACTCTTCAAGCTGCATCAGAGGGAATTCCTTGCAGAAATCCTGGACGCCGATGGCCAGCCTGATGTAAACAAAATCAAAACGATTATCCAGGACGAGGCCGAGATGCGGGGATATCCGTTGCCGGAACTTGAAATGCTTGGTTTGAACGAATACATCGACACCATTGCTTTCTCACCTTCTGCTGATAAATTCGAATCCCTGCTTAATTCCATCGTGGATAACAGGATTCGTAAAAGTAAAATGTTCGGAGATTCCTGGGTTACAACCACGGATGCCGGATATACCACAAAGATTATTGCTTCCGATACTACTGACGGTGCTGCAGAACTTGCGAAAATCACCGGAATAATCCACACACAGAATTATAAAGGCGGTGTGCTACAACCACAACGTCAAGACCCCGCTACTGGAAAAATTTTACCGGCACAGATTCTGGTATCATGGAATTTCCATGACAAAGAAGGGAATTTGCTCGATGTTAAAAACTTCATGAGCAATGGAAAAATTGATCCTGCAAAATTACCGTCAGATATTCTCACGGCGCTGATGATGCGTATCCCGAACCAGGGATTGAATTCACATGTCTGGGCAGAAATCGTCGGATTCCTTCCAAATCAATCCGGAAATACAATCATAGGCCCATCAGATTTGGTTACACAAACCGGGATGGACTTCGACATTGATAAATTGTACGCTTACATGTACAATCGTACACATAATTTCGATTCTGAAACTGGTCAGCATAGTTTCACCAGGTCAACCAAACCAGGGAAAGAAACTTTGCAGAACAATATCATGGATGTCCACATGGCCATCATGCAGAATTCTGATCCCGCTGTGCAAAACCAGGTAGCCAACCCTCTTGGGGAATGGATTCTTGTTGACAAGGCGGGGCAGTTTCAAACTTTACGTGGTGCGCGTGGCACCGAACCAGGGACTGTTGCAGAAGTTCCTTTCTTCAGCGGGCTTTCAGATTCTTACCAGCGTACTAAATTCTTAAACGCTGTAGCCGGCAAGGATGGTATCTCTGTTTTTAGTCTCGACAACGTGTTCAACGCGTTGGCCCAGAGAGTTGATGGATTACGAGTTATTGTTGACCCGAAAGAAACCATTGACAAGCTGCGTTATCTGCACACTTCATTCGGTTCAGTTTCTTCCAAAGGGTTTCTAAACCGCGAAAGAACACTCGGCGCTTCGGAACATGCTGATGGCGAGTATTATATTTCCGACGTCATCGCCGGATACCAATCCGCATCTGTTGACAACGAGAAATTGCAGATTCTCGGATTGCTCCATATCAATCAGTACACTTTTAAAACCGTCAAGCTGATGAATCAGCTAGGGTTTGGTGAAGAGACGCTGAATTTTATCCAGCAGGATATCCTGATTGATTATGTTAAACGACTTGCCCAGTTGAGTTCAACAGTCTCCGGGTTCACACCAGATAAGGTTGGTCAGGCCATGCGAGATTTGATTGAGGATCCGAAAAGTAAATATTACAACAAAGAATATGTTGAAGCAGATTTCCTTCAGCGTACATTAATGCTTCAGGGAAAAGCAGAAGGCGAACTTTCCAACACCAGGATGATCGACATGATCACCAACGGTGAGGCATCCGCCGACTACGTGCTTACACAAATTGCTATCCTGGAAAAGTTTCAGATGCTTGACGAGTACGGTAAACAACTGCAACATGTGCAGGTTGCTGTTAATGTTGACTCAAAAGGAATGGGTAAAAGTATCATTGAATCGATACTGAAACAAGAAAAAGCAGAGAGTCTGTTTGGTTCGACCACAGTAGAGAATGCCGGCAAACTTCTTGGCACCGCATACAATCTTGCCATTCAGGAACAGAGAGATGCTTACAACGCGTTGACACCAGATGAGCAAAATTCTTTTGTAGACTTGAGTGAGGTTGATGAAATGAATACCACCGGAATCAGATTTAAACCTGAAACCCTGAATGGTCAGGCTATTGCCTACGCACTCACTACCAACAACAGATTGTGGAGTGATTTGTTTCCTTACAAACATCCTGCAATCCAGCAGATTTTTACCGAGTTTTCCAGAGTAATTGGAATCGATAACGAGTCCACCACAGCGGAACTTGAACAAAGAACTGAATTATGGAACTCGATGAAGTCCTATCTTTTCGCATCTTCAAGTATGCATCTGTTCACTGACGATGCTGGCGCAGAACGTCGCAGGTTATTCTTCAGATACTCTTCCAATGGCGCACCAATTGTCTCCAATGTGAATTTAACCCCGGAGCAAAAAGCAATGGTAGCCAACGGGAATTCTATCGAGGTATGGAAAAACAAACAGGGTACTGATTGGATTGGATTAAAAGTTGAAGGTGCATCCGGTGTATTTGTTGTGGATGGTAAAATATTTAATATTACCCGCAAGGAACAGCAGATGTCAGAAAACGGTGTTGCCGAAGATAGATTTACTATTACCCCGGCCCCGGATGTCTATCTGCACAAACCGCTTGGACAATTGGTGATGGCTTTGAAGAAAACCGAATACGGCAAAAACAATCCATTTATCTCCATGCTTGAAGTAAAGGATGGCAACCAGGGTTATCCAACCATGATTAAAACGCAGGCTGCTCCAAAAGATGCCGCCTTCAGCAACGATACTTTCAACGCCTTTACCGACATGATTCTGAATCCCGTTGACCTGGGTGTGGAGTTTAACGGTGTAGCCTATGATACCCGCAGACTTGCACAGGAACTCATAGCCGGTATTTATCTGTCTGGTGGAATACAAGAGGCCGTTCAGTTTGTAAAATACATCCCACAAAGCTATTTGATGTCCATGGGATTCTTGAGTAATCTCAACAGCCTGTTTCAGAATAAAAGTACCATAGACAGTTTGGGAATATTCAAAATGCCGGCAGAAGGTTCAAAATACTGGGAAGTTTCCCAGTTCGTGACCCAGTACATTCAGCACAACGCCACCGATGTAAAGTTCAAATTATCGGATCATGACGTATCACGCACTGAAAAAGATTCGTATGGCAATTCTGTGAAACGCTCAAACCTGTATGATGTAGATAATGCAAATCCAATGCTGATGACCCGCTTTAAATTGAGTGTCCAGGCATTGAAAGACCACAAGGTAAGCGAAACTGTTTACCCAATCTTCGTTACACTTTACAATCCGCAAGGAGTAAAAGGAAACAAAGCCCTGTTGTTCAAATACAATGGTGAAGAATACGTCAGACTTGAAACTCTTGGTGCATTCGGAATGAAGGAATACAACAGCGCGCTTCCTGCAACTGTACCTGCAGTCTCGAACATTGCGCAGAATAAGGTTGGAATGACATACTCGACAGCCCCGGCGAAGACAACCTTCGAGGCTCCGAAAGTAAATCCATCCGCCGAAAAGATTCCTATCTCCAAAGAAGAGTACCTGGCTGAAGCCGGGTTCGTAAACTCCATCGATGGCAATGCACAGTTGATTAAAATTGTACAGGAAATTGCAACATCATCTTCAGATGCTTCACTTAAAGCACTTGCTATTAAGATTTTACCGAATTTATCCAGCCTCAAACCAGGATTAAAGCTGGAAATTGTTAAGGATTATCGGTCTTCAGGAAGTTACCATTCAGATAATCACCAAATGGTTATCAACACGACTAAACTCGGTGAAACCAAATCAGTAAGAGACGTTCAGAAAACACTGTTACACGAAGTAATTCACGCACTTACCAAAACAAGTATTGTGAATTACATGGCCTTTCTTGAATCTAAGGCCCCAGGAAAAACCCTTGAGCAGTTCAACTTGACTGAAACGCAAGCAACGGCGGTACAGGGTATTATCAATGTAATGAATCAGGCAAGAAATGTTATATCAAATGATGCTGAATTATCCAAAGCATTTGCAAAGTTTGCGCAAACATTGAACGAATACTCTGTAATTAAAGAAACTGACACCCAGGCCGCTAAAGAATTGATTGCACAAATGGATCCGGAATCAGTAAAGAAATTCTACGGAATACAAAATATTCAAGAGTTTGCAACAATGGTGTTGACAGACCCGACGTTCAGAGAATTTCTCAATACGATTACAATCCCCGGCACTACTACAACACTCTGGGAAAAAGTTAAAGAAGCGTTCACAGACCTGATGGAATCATTCGGAATGAATATCCGACACAATTCTGCACTGGCGGAAGGACTTACACATTCGATTAATCTGTTCGGAAC
The DNA here is from genome assembly GCA_964356415.1 of uncultured Flavobacteriales bacterium. Classification (GTDB taxonomy): domain Bacteria; phylum Bacteroidota; class Bacteroidia; order AKYH767-A; family 2013-40CM-41-45; genus JAPLDB01. The sequence goes on along the minus strand of CAYHHK010000009.1, from coordinate 28,029 downwards.
CTATTCAGTAAACAACGATGATGCAGTCCATGTGTGGCACTCATCCGGGAAGAATGCAAATCTCAGCAATCTGGCAATCAGACCTTTCTTTGGAAAAGACGGAAAGAAATATTTCTCTGTCGAGCATTATTATCAGACATGGAAATCCGGCGCCTTTGACGAAACAACTTACAAGGGTGATTGGAGCAAAGCCGGTACAAAGATCAGCGGCAAGACTGTAAACAAAGCTGATGGCTACAACATCAAGATGATGAAAGAGGCCATGAGGATGTCCTTCGAAGCGAATTCTTCAGCGATTGAGGAACTTCTGGAAACCGGTGACAAGAAAATTACCCACGGTGGTAACGACGCTTTCTGGTCAAGAGAGTTTTCCAGGATACTCATGGAGTTGAGAAGTGAGTTTGCTCAGAAGAAAGTTGCACCATCTAACGAAATTGCGCACCACATGCCGATGAATTTTACGGATGGTACCGGTGGTAGAAAAATGCGTCCAGAATTTGCAGGAGCATCTACAATGGATTTAATTTTATCCGGAGACAGAACAGCAACTTCCAGAAGCCGGCAAGCACAAAAAGATGTGCGGGTTGGCGAATTGATCAAATTTGAAGATCAATATGGAAGAGTAGCAATGGTTCGCGCTACTTCAGACTCATATCCCGTAGAGAATGTAACTGCTGAAGAGTGGAGCAAACTGGAAGGGTGGGATGCAGAAGGTTATAATCGCATAAAAGGAGACGGGTACACACAATTTCAATTTGAACTTGTCGGTAATCCAATAAAAACCATCAAACCGTTTGCTGCTGAAAAAGCGAAAAAAGATATTTACCCAAAAGGATCAGTAGTAACATACCAGGGTAAACCTTATGTGGTTTCTGGAAGAAGTGACGTCAATGGTGATTACTTTTTAATGAGTCTCGACAATAACAGCGAGAAGAAAGATTGGGTAAAAGGTTCTGATTTGTCATTTGCAAACGATCATCAAAGTACTGTTGTTGATTATCGTGGTAGTAGTTACACAGTTGTTGCATCGAGAGAAAACGGGATTAAAATTTTCAGTTCAAAAACTGACCGTCTTATGGCTTGGGATGAAAACAATGGTGATCGTAAAGCGATTCTTGCAATAGCCAGTGCTGAACTGGGGCCAATGACCCACGAGGGTATAAAGAATCTGGACAATCCCATTGCCAATTCCTTCGAGTTTGCTGATGGAATCAAGATTGATACTGAAAACATCGCGCTGAATCCTGAACAAAAAGTCGCATTGCAAGCAATGGCAGACTTTTACACAAATCACAAACAAGTTGGATTCTCTTTAACCGGTTATGCCGGCACAGGTAAGTCAACTATTGTGAAATTTTTACTGCAGTATGTCAAACTGTATGAAGCCAAACGGGGTGTGCCCAGTATCATCCTTGCAGCACCAACACATCGCGCAGCAAAAGTTTTGCGTAGAATGATTCGTCGTGCAAAAGGTATTGGATTCATGGCCGGGAAAGATGTCAATACAGTTGCGAGTCTGTTAAGTAAACAATTGGTTGACAAACAATGGATATCCGGCGGGAGCAAGAAATTCGTTTCAGGTTCATTGATTATTGTTGATGAAGGTTCCATGGTTAACACCGAGGATGCCGATACCATCATCAGAACTGCCGCACAAAAAGGTTGTCAGGTTATCTTCATGGGTGACCCGGCACAGATTCCACCTCCGGGTAAATTTGACAATTCGTTGAGCAGTGCATTAAGTCAATCACAATCAGCGAACCTAACCAAAATTGAACGGCAGACAGATGGTAATCCGATTTTGGAGATTGCAACAACAATTCGCCAGAACCTGTTAAAGATTGCTGATCAGTTCGCACACACCACGACTATTAACAGTAAAGGAGAAGGCGTCGAATTCTTGAATACCCAGGTTAAATTCATCGACAGAATCCGTGAATTGTTTACTTCAAAAGAGTATGCAGAAAATAAATCTTATGCTAAAATTATTGCCTATACCAATAGGGCTGTGCAAGACTACAATTCACAGGTGCGTGCAATGCTTTTGGAAGACAAAGGCCGCATCCCGTATCAGGTTGGTGAAACTATCATGGGTTATGATCAGGTAACTGATCAGTCTCAAATTTCCAATGGGCAAGATTACCAGGTTGTTGAATCTACATTTGAAACAGAAAGACCGGTTAAAGTAGCAGGGCAGGTTTTCAAAGCAGTTGGTTACAGTCTTCGTATGATTGAAACCGATATGGAGGCCGGCGACAATGTTGAAGAATTCAGAGTGTTTATACCAACAACTTCTCCGGGGGTGAATACAGAATTGTTTAAAGCGATTCATGAATTATCCCTGAAAGCCTACGATAAAAAGGTTGATTGGAGATTACGCGAATCATTTAAAAACACTCTGGACGATACTTTGCGAGTGCTTCAATTGCCGGAAAGTATCTATGGTTATAAGAATGAAGTCAAACCAATGTCTGCCTGGAGAGTTTCAAATGCTGAATTATTCAAAGCTGATGCCAATGGCGAAACAGAATTTGATCGTCTTATTTTCAGCGGTGCTGCTACTGAAACGAAGAAAAATATTGATTACGGATACGCCGTCACTTCACACAAGGCGCAAGGATCCGAATTTCAGTATGCTTTGGTTGATTGGAAGGATATGGAAAGCAAGAACAACCTGAAAATGAAAAAGTGGAAAGGTGCTGATTGGTCTTACGAAAGGCAAAATCTAAAGTACACCGCCATTTCCCGGGCAAGGAAAGTTGCGATTCTTTACTCCGGCGGAGCCAGGGTGACAGAAGAAAACTCCTACATGTCCAGCGGAATGGAGAATGGCCCCAATGATGTAGCCGTTGATTGGAGTGATGCCGATATCGAAAAAGCAGGATGGGTACCGGAAGGTGGGCCTACAGTGCAGTATGATATTTCCGATTCAGCAGTTGAAGAATTAATGAAACATTGTAAACGATAATAAGTATGGGAAACATGAGAGTTTGTCCAAATAGCCGGATGCCGCAATGGAGTGTGATGGTAAAGCAATTAAATGGTAGCCAAACGGAGGCTTACCGCGCTTTCATTGCACATGGGTACACAATTCCACCGGTGATGTCGGAACTTGAATACAGGCGTGCAATAAAAATGACAGGTAATAGATTCTCCGGGTACAACACCAGACTGATAAAGGATCGTGTCACTGCATTGAATAAAGCGCAGGGAACTGATCACAAAGTCGAATTCGCGCAGGTGGGTGAGAGTGACAACTACACCCCTACGATTACTTGGAACTATCTTCCAAAAAGTCAGAGTCAAACCAGACCACCTACGGGTACAAACCGGTGGTATCAGACCATGGACGATTATAGCTTACCGGAAGGTCAAAGAAACAAGGGGTTTGAAACGGAATCTGCACTTGGATATTTTAATGAAGAAGGGGACTTCCTACCATACGATAAAATCCAGGCATATCCCACAAGTCGGAGTTATGACATCACCCCGGACTTCAATGAAGAAGAATTTCTCGATGAAGAGTTTCTTACCTTTTCGGAAGTCGTTGATTGGGATACCCCGATGACCGAGAACATGCCCAGAAATGGTACACCGAAATTCCAGGAAGTTATCAACCTGAAGATGCAGGAAGTAAGCCGGTTAAAGACAGCATTGAATACACTGGAATTGCAACTTCGCAAGAAAGATTTAAGTGCCACAGCCCGGGAAACAATGCTTAGTAAGGTAGGCGCATTAAAAACCACCATTGCTGATCTTCGTGCAGATGTTGGCGCCATTAACATGATCACATCCCTGGAAGGAATCATTCCTTTTGCTGAAGCAGACATGACCAGGTTACAGAAATTGTTTACCACACCGAATGCTGAAGGCCACCATGAAATTTCTGAAGAAGACATGCGCTGGGCGATCAAGACCACAAATTTGTGGAAAACTATAACCGATGTTGGCAACGACGGCGCATCATTATTCTGGACTGCAACAGAACTTGCTGCAACCAAGAATACCAACCAGGAATTTTCCCAGGCTGCCGCAGATTTGTTGGCAAAGTTTGCAAGTTGGCGCACAATCAGCGACAACTATACGAATGATTTATTGCAGGCCGGAGAACATTACCTTAAAACTGAAATGAAAGAGCAGTATGGTAAGGATACAATTATCGGAGACTTGCGTAGTATGCTCAAAGATATTGGCGTAACAAAATCATTGATGTTGGATATCAGCCACATTGATAATCGAATCACTGAACTGATTTACAAAAAGGGCCAGGATGCAAACCGGCGGGCAAAAGCCGAATTCGATGCGATGAATGAAGACCTGGACAAGTTAATCAAGGAAGGCCACATCACCGAGTACAGTTTCATGCAGCAGGAATTCAGCAATACCGACAACAGGAAAACCGGTAACATGATTTCCCGGTACACTTCAGATTACCATGACTTGCTCAATGAATGGGAAAATGAACGTGAAAGTAAACTGGATCATGCGGAAAGAACGTATGCCAATCCCGCAACACGACGGTCACAAAAGGCTAAAATTAATAAGGAGTATTTCAAGAAGATTAAGAAAATCTCCCTGATGCTCGATTATCGTAAGTTGTTTATGGATTCGTCGTTGTATTCTGAACTGGATAAAGACGGGAATCCTATCTCGTTTTCCCAGGAAGAAATCCAGGCACATCACGATTTGCTTCGTAACACGCTTGGAGATGAGGAATATGCCAAGGTCATGGAACAGGCTGAAGAGCAGATCGAAAGATTCCGTGAGGGTGTTGGCGCCATGAAGGTTTTCTTCGATGCGAAATATAATAATGTAGCAGAATCTGCACTGGCCTACAATACATGGCTGAATGAAAACTCTCCGTACATCGAGGCTCGAATCTTTTATGGTGCCCAAACAGCGGCCACTAACGATTCTTTTATCGTACCTACGAAAGAATACTCAATCACCGTGGCCAGGAAATCTGTTGATGGCAAGGAAACCGGTTTCTATGACGAGAAATACAAAGCAATGCGGCAGAATGTTCACCAAAGCGCGTTGTATGACCACATCATGGACTTGATGTATGATTTAAAATCAGTATTGCCTGCGGAAAAAGCAAATTTACTGCACGCCAATACACTACCTTTCATGTACAAAGACTTGACAGAGCAGTTTATTGACGGTGGAATTTCCGGAGGGTTTTCCTCGATGATGGAAAATGTACGTGCCGGGATGAAAGAAGACAACAAGGATCCGGAAGGCTACCAGCACAAAGATGTTTACACTGGAAAGGCGGATTTTAAATTGCAAACCCAGTTCATTGCTAATCACAATCCGGAAATCAAAGCTTACCTGGAGTACAAAACAATTCAGTATCGAATTGACAACGAAAAAGAAAATCCGGATACTGAGACATTAAAGAATTGGCGCAGGGATATCATCAATGATATTGCAATGCGCAAGTCTTTTGATGTTGGCAAAGTAATCAAGGGGTTTACATCCATGGCTGTTATTTACAAGCACAAGGCGGAGACTGATATGATCATGCGTATTGGCAGAAATTTACTGTACGCAACGCATCCCAATGATGATGAAGCCAAAGGAAATCAGGGTAACAGGAAAGCTATCGAAAAGTCTTCGAAAATTGCACACGTTTTGGCAAGTGCTGATAGTTGGATGGAAATTTACTACGGATATAAAGTAGAAAAGGCATCCTTTGAAAAAGCCGTTGCTAAATCCACAAAGCTGGCCAGCAAGGATGAAAGAAAGAAAGCTGAAGAATTGGAGCAGATCATCGAGGACAATGAACAGGCTCGCAGTGAAGGAAAGATTACCGCTGAAGAGTATGCAAAGAATTTCGAAGTACTTACCAATCAATTGGATGAACTGAAATATGGTGTCTCCGGGCAAGCTGCAGTTACCGGATTACTTGGATTTGTACAACTCCTGAATATGGGGTATAATTTCACATCAGGAGCCTCAAACTTTGGATTTGGATTGATTTCAAATTTTACTGAAGCGTCTGATGGAAGACTTTTCACCACCCGGGATATGTCCTATGCTTATTCTATTCTCTGGAAAACCATGGGCGGTGTAAATCAGTTTAGCCATGATGCAATCAAGATCAGAAATTTGATGCAACGTATGGATATTTTGAAAGAAACCCAATACGAAATCAGCGACAAAACTAAAGGCGATGGTACAATGAGTAGTTTCAAAGAAAAACTCATGCCAGTGGTAGATAAAATTTCACCGTATAAATTGCAGTCATCTACTGAGTATTTAAACCAGGCGCCATTGATGATCTGTATCCTTCGCAACACGAAAGTGGAAGATGGCCACGGCGGAGAAATCAGTTTGTGGGATGCCATGGGCAAAGACGGTCATTTAAAAGAAGAGTACCGCACAGAAAAGAACATTGCCGACATTGAAAACCATAGTACCAATAAAACTTTACTGGATGCCGGCACTGCTGTTGATGAATTAATTCAGATTTGTCACGGTAACTATGACCGATTAAATTCCCGGACTCGGGTAAGTCGTTATTTACTTGGTAAACTATTCCTGCAGTTTCGTACTTGGGCATTGATGGGATTCTATACTCGATTTGGTGGAACGCAGGATTACCACACCACCGGATTAACCCGCAAAGGAAGATACCGCAGCTACACTCCCGGGACACTGGCAGTGACGTTGGGGCTGGCAGGAACCGCGATGTTGCCGGGAGTTGGGACAGTTATTGGAGGCATCGTAGGATTAGGCGCAGGATATGCTGCTAAAATTGTATCAAAAAAGATGGCAAAAGAAGATGTTTCACCTGACATGAATGTGTTGCAGGAATCGTTCTTTATGCTGAAACAAGTAGCATTGCGTGTATTTACAGGCAAAACGCACTTTAACGAAGCAGGTTACTCGGATGTAGATTCTGCCAACTTGCGAAAGAATATGACCGAAATGATGGGATTGATTGCCATTAACATCATGGCTGTACTGTTACTGCGTGGATTGAAAATGTTACCAGACGATGAAAAGAAAAAGAAAACGTCGATGTTTATGTCGATGAATTTCATGTTGAATCTTTACAGCAGGCTTCAAACTGACGTCTTCTTCTACTCGAACCCGCAAGAATTGCAGTCATTGAACAAAAATTTTATACCCGCCGTTGCAATTGTAAATGATATCGCTACATTAGCTGACGCTATTACAAAAGCCTGGGGTGGTGATACAAAAATGCACAGTGGCCCCTTCAAAGGAGAGAACAGAGTTTGGGTTAAATCCAGGCCACTGATCCCGGGATTGAAGATGTGGAATCGTGCAAAAACCGTTACGTCGAAACAGTATCGCCAGGGTCAGTATGAATGGTTGGATGATATGCTCAAGGATGATCCTGAACCAGAACCATCGAACAACTAAGTAAGACACAGTAACAGCAAAAAGGGGCAATCATTACGACTACCCCTTTTTCTTTTTAATGTTTCCTGCGGTGTAAAATAACTTCATCATTAGGATGTTCGTGGTGACTTGTTAAATGCCACATTCCGCATTCACATTTATAAGCGCGTTTGGGTAATTTATCATCTTTCCCTCTTCGCTTTCTCTCGATTCCCTTACTCCAGACTTTGGTGCGCACAGTGTTTAACACACGTTGCGCTTCCCGTTGTGAAGTGTAGGCTACTTTTCCACAAGTTTCCGAGACACGCGGCTTGATAGGTATATCTTGATATGGAGGTAGTATCATGGGGACATGTATTTAATGATACTGAAACCAAACAACAAGCATCCCATACTGAATGCTTCGTATACACCATCTTCATCCTCGCCGGATGTCTTTTCAATTCCAAGGAGAAAATTCCACTCATCAGGAATCAATGCCCAAAATTCAACTTTTGTTTTTCTCATTGTGAACTGTTCGAAGTTTAACATTTAATTGTACCAGGGCTTTCAAATCGATTAGAATCGCTTGTCGCAGAATATCACTGGGCATCAGGTGATGATCTACAATTCGCTTTACATCGTTGAAACTCAACAACATTTCACCGTCTCCGGCGAGTTGTTCAGGCTCTGGTTTACGGGTGCGCATCCTTAAAATTATCGCATCCAACCTACTCTGTGCACCGGTAAACACTGCCGCCGGAGCAACAGGTTTTATCTTAGCCACGGATAGGCGTATTTACCGCTTCTCTACCCCGCCATTCAACAGGTGTTTGCATAAGTTTTATCTCGTCTTCCAGGATGGCTGTTAGCAAAAAGGTGTAGTTGGCCAGATCAGTAAGCGTGTCCGAAATGGACTCGTTGTTTGGCAACCCGTTTTTGTTCAACAGTACACCGAGTCTTGCAACTTTGGTGCCAATCAGAGACAGGCAGTTCAGATGCGCATTTGATCCGGTAATCCCGCCGGCGAGTTTGAAATTCGACAAACAATCGCTGTTGGCATAATCCTGGGTTTTGCTGAAGATGACCTCCTTTTGGTGCTGGGAAAAGGAATCAAATAGTTTTTCAAGTTGTTGTAGTTCCATGGTTAAAGTTTTGAGATTAAATTAGCTTTATGCTCATCAGTAAGATTGGCAACAGCCTCTTGCTGGCGTGCAATTTCTTCCGGAGTGAGTTCGAATTCCACGTTCATAATTGGGCTGGCGTTGGTGATAGCGAAAACCGCCGCTTCAAAAGCTGCATATTTCTCACGCTGGCGTTTATGATACGCTGTGGTCTTCTTCTGCTTCCAGATACTTAACACCAAATCAGTCATCGTTTTGTCCACGATGTAGCACGGTTTAAGAATATGGCCTTCCTCCAGGCTTTCAACCTGCGGGGATTGCTGGTCAGCAACGATCTCCGTAGTTTCCTCAATCGGAATAGTTTCTGCTGCGATTTCAAGTTCATCTTGCATACAAATAGTTTAAGTGAGTGAAAATCCCGGAAGCTGAATGCCTCCGGGTAGTGAATTAGTCTTCCAATAAAAGATACTGGTTAACGCCGATTTTTTCAAACAGTTCAACATGATCCGGAATTGCTACACCAAATTCCAGTTCAAGTTTAGCCTGAAGACGCGGATGCTTATTCAAAATGCAATCCATTTCGCCGTCGGTGTTAAAATGGTGGAACCGCATGATTTTAGCTTTAAAATCTTTGCTGAACTGACTGTATTTGCTGTGACCCAATAGTTCATAATCTGTTTCATGTTCCTCTGGAACTTTGAAGACAAACGTGACAGTTTGCGGGTCAGTTTCAATACGTTTGAGAAAATTATCGTTCTCCAACAAACGCTTTTCGAGTTCGGGGTAACCATTAAAACTATAGAATCTGTATTTAAGGGCTACAAGATTCAACTGTGCGCTGAAACTTTCGACTAAAAAAGAATTGATGAAGTAGTGATCCCACGCAAATTCTTCACGCGTGAGTCCTAACATCGGAAGAATGAAATAGTTGCAGTTATGAAATTTGCAGGCATCAACCAGGTACACACCATCGTACTGTTTGGTAATAAATTTGGTGGAGTAGGTTAAAGCATGTCCTTCCTTGATGTTAAAAGTGATTTGGGACGAATCATCCTTGGTATCAAGAAAGAGAAAGTCTGCAATTTCAAGTGCTGCAAGCTTCTTGGAATCACCAGGAGTCTCCACAATTTGCAGAGAGTCCGTGGTGATTTTAACAGTTCTGGCATTCGTCGCTTCCATCAGAAGAAACTTGCCGTCGGGTAGCGGGTAGTGCTGGCGTGCTATCATCGTAACAGTTCGTCAGGAATTGCAACACGACCACTGTTAATCTGCAAATCTGCAGGTGCACCGTATTCGTTGGTTTTCTCGTGGAACAGGAATTCAGCCATGAGTTCTTCGTATCCTTTGTGGTAAACACCGGATGTACCCATGCCGCCAAGTCTTCCTGTTTCAAGCCATTTGCTTGTAACATTCCAGATGTAGGGAGCATAACCTTCGCTGACAACCAAAAATGCCGGTAACCCGAGTTGTGCTGTGATATTCTCACGTTTGACGAAGGCTTCAAGCCCCTTTTGGTAGAAAGAATCCTGCAAATAATACTTGAATTTGATGAAATGTGAGAACGGGAAGTACTTTGGATTTTGTCCAATGACCTTGAGATCGATATTGAAAATGATATCGTACTTCAGATCGTGTACAATGACATCCGGCAATGATTTACAGGGAACTTTCCCGACAGCATCCAGCTTGTACTGCGCCTTGAACCTGGGTTGAATTTCGTCTTCCCAGAAAATAGGCTCTTGCGGGTAGATTTTATACCGGGTACTCAAGGGATCAAAGATTGCAGCGGTGAAATCGTGTGTAAGAATCAGGTTAACAAGCCTGTCAGCCTTCTCCTTCATTGGGCTACCAATAACTGTGCGATCTCCGGCAGCCATCAGCAAAGCCATGTATGTTGAGCAGGCTTCCCAGAATTTCGTTGCAACAGTCTCTTCTTTCCATCCCGATTGATATCCGGTCACTGCGCGGGCTGCTATGAGCACATCTTTCGATAACTCATCTTGGCTACCACCCATAAGCAGATACTGATCCAGCAGGTTCCCCATGCCCTCTGATGGCTTTACAGTGTCGAGAATGAAAAACTGCGAGTCAACCCTGTCAGGAGTGAAAAGCATACAGTCAACAAGGCTTCCCAGGTTGAAATATTCTTTCTCTTCCCTCTCGGCAAACAACCCACGGGGGTCATCTGCCATTTGTGATAGTGCGCTGTAATGAATCGCAGGCACTTTGCGATATTCTTCTATAGTCATAACTATACAATTAAGTGTGCATTAGTGGATAAGCGTAGTTGCCGTTTGAGATTTGTAAGCACCGTGTCCTGGTGCCTGGATACTTCAGCAACAGAAGGAAATTCTATCGCTGGTTGAAGGGGATTGATAAATAAGTGATCGTAAAGATTTTCAACAACTGCAATAGGAACTTCTTTATCAAAACATTCCCGTTGAACTGAAGTGTAAAACGCGTGCAAGGATTGTGTTTGCCGTTCTTCGAAGAAAAACTTATCAACATACAATACAAAATCATCTGAATCCTGCGCCTGTTCAAAGAAAAGCCGCAGTCTTACACGATTAACAGCCTCTTTTTTGACCATCAGCATGAAACAAGCCTGAATACCACGCGAAACACCCATTGGGACTAAAGTTGTTTTAATTGTAAATGCGGTGTAATAATTTACCATTACGTGCTGTGCCGACATACCTGGTAATCGAAGCTGTACATGTTGAAGGCATGGGCGTAATTTGCGATTATTTTCAAGTATGGTTAGATTGGTCAAAATTGGAATCTCGTTAGTATTTGATGTCAAAAATGATAACGAATTACTACTTGGATTCTTCATCCAGGATACCAGCGTTTGCTTAATGTATTCCTTTAAGAATCGTTTCGCCGCATCTGCTGAACGTGTCATATAATCTGCACATCTGTTGACTACTGACATGTTTTCGCATAAATCCAGAATAAGAATTTTTTGCTGCTCAGTATAACGCAATTCACGAACAAGATCAACAATAAGCCCCTGTACTGGCCCCAGCATCATAGTGTTTGAACCCCATTTCGGATGAAATAATTCACCAGCATACATAACATCAAGCGTAGGATTCATTTGCACTGTAACAACTTTGCCTGGTGTATTATTTATGTGTGTGACACTACTGGAAATCATCGTGTAATAGTTTGAGTAAACATGAAACCTTCGTCTTCAATCAGAAATGGTACTGCGCGGTCATCGTGTCCCAAATGTTGATTATGAACATGGTTGTTCAATCCCCGGGTCATCTGATAAGCAATACCCATCGCGAAGTGCGAAGTAGCTTTGTTGGTACAGATCATATCTTCAACATCACTGTCAGCAAATAAATATGGTTCATATTCCGACAAGCGTTCAGGTGTTACAAAGAATACCTGAAGTTGTTCTGCCATGAGACGTCCATCTATTAACAGTGGTGTGAATGTTGCTTTACGCTGTGCTTCCGGTAAATTTAACCAGGGAATTGCCCAGCCCGTTTTCCAGGACTCGTATACAGTTTTACGTGCTTCCATGTTGTCGAAACAACTGGCTACGATGTTACCGGTATCAAGTCGGGAATTGATGCGCTGGTTAAGAGCAACCACAGTTCCGGCACTGGTGAACATCATCACGTTGGTTTTCACGGCATCGACTTTAAATTTGCCGACATCCGTGGTGCGAAAAAGCTGGCCACCCAGATTGGTTGTATCAATTCTGTCAAAATCAAAGATTCTAACCTGATAACCAATCCGTGCCAGGGGTAGTGCAAACCAGGATCCGATTCCACCTGCACCACCAAGAGTAACAACATGCTCCGAGGCGTGTTGTGCCCAATCAAGGTTACTAAACCTCAATCGGGCTTCATCAACACCTACGCTCATGAGAGTGTTACTAATTCAGCGAGGTCTAATTCGCTAATCATTTTGGATAAAAGCACACTACCGCTGGTGGGTTTGAGAAGATTGGCAACTTTCTCCGAACATTGTTGAAGCAGTTCAGTTACCATCATATTCATTTCAATACCATCAGGCGTTGATGCGCCACCATCTATGAATTTTTCAACCCAAGGAAGTCCAAAGACATCGGTTAAACAACGCATTATGAAATCGAAACTCCAGTTATCATTTAAAGCGTGACAAACCTGTGATGCTGAAGTGCGATCAATGGCCTGGGAATGCTTTGCGAATGCTTCCGGTAATGTAGGGTAATCGCCTTTAGATAACAACAGCGCTGTCATCTTGTTGACCATGCGCTTGCTTACACCGATTGGAATACTTCCCACAACTATCGGCGCAACAGGAATAATCGGAGCAGGTAACATAGTCTGCTCACCCCATAAAACCCGTGTTGGTGCAACAGGTTTCTTGAGTAAATTCGCAACACTATGGTAATGATCCTTGAACAAATTATCAATCAAAGGCGGATTAATGACTTTGATATCAATCATTCCGAGAACTTTACCGGAAGCCATTGATTTTGTTTCAAGAGCAACCTGGATAGGTTGTGAATCCACATCTTTAATTTTAATTGTTTCAGCAGCTTCAGCTTCGATTGCAATCCGGGCTTTGTAAGTACCCTGAAAATCAACGATAAGCGAAAGATAAAACGCGTGATATGGTGAATTGTCGTGCAGTTCCTGGATGTCAGTACCGCTGAAAAATGCACCCATGTTGTGATGTGAGTGAATCAATCCCATTCTGCAATATTCTGCATCAGGAATCATGTCGTACATCTTCAGAACACCTACGCCGGTAAAGAATTCTGTGTAAGTGCTGCTACCAATGTTCATCAGAAACAGTTGTTTTGCAACAATTTTCATGTTGGCAGGATCAGCCAGGGTGCCGGAGAATATTTTGTACAAAAGAATACCAGACCATTCCATTGTGCCTACATTGGAATGAAGATAATCGATTTGTGCCTGTAGTTTATGGGATATAACCAGTTCCGGTACTCCGGGAATCTGCACTTCCGATAAGCGCCGTGGGTATGTTCTTGGTTCTTCTGGTGAAGACCCCTGATCAAATAACCCTGTGGGCCAGTGGCCAACATCTGAAAATGATTTGGCATTCGGGTGGTCTTCTAAAAAACGCTTTGTATGTGACATAAATTTGGTTTAAGGTTATGAAAATTGAAGTTCGAACTGTTCAACTGTTTCTGCAACATTGAGTACCGGAATTCCTACAGGCAATTGAATTGGAGGAATCTGATTGATAACTGTTTGCGCATCAAATCCCGAATTAGGGACATGTTTATAAAGCAGATTATTAAAAATTTGTGTAAGTTTGGAGGCAACCATATCAGCATGTTCAGGATATACAACTGTCTTTAAAACAGATGTGTCTGCTACATCTGACGAATCAACATGCAAACGAATATTTCGGTTACGAAACCGCAGAAGAGTGCTTCCTTCCGGAAAAGTTTGTGGATTACCATTACCGACTCTTGACAGTATTTTATACGAACCTGTAGAACCTTCATAAAAACAGGTGGGTATGCCGCTGTCTATAAGTAATTGATGGAATCCGGGATGTGTACTGTCAATGTAAAGTGTCGATATATCACCAATTTTGTCTGTAGTAAGCCCCGGAATCATTGATTCAGAATTTATTATAGATTTGGTGGTGTTGAGAATTTCAACATTATTAAGTGTTGCGTGACCATTAAGCAGTACACTGGCCTGAACATCAGTCATGTGCTTATATGGCCCACCTTCGAGACTTTCCCAACTATAGTAAGAGTAAAATAAAATCAGAAAGGCTTCCACATTATCTTTGGTAACGCGTCTGTTTAATTCTACTGCCTTTGCAGACATAATGGAATTTCCCAAACACAAGCTACCAAAATCCTCGCTATATAATAAAGAACCATTCGCAGCGTGTGAATAAGAATAATCAGCAACAGCTTCGGCATAGGAGAAAGTTGCGCGCTTCAGAAAACAATTGTTGAAATTCAGCAGTTTACCGGTTGTCGTATCCATCTCCAGGTGAATTTCAGTATAGAGATCGCGTAAAAGCAATTCATGATCATCGTTACCATCAGTAATAGTTACAGAAGGAATGTGAAATAAAATCTGTCGCGATGTTCCCGATTTTCTATACTCACTCCTACCAGGATAAACTTCTCCCAGTGCTTCAACCACCATCTGTTCATCGCGTGTAAGTTGCTCTTTAGTGATACCGTTAAGGTAAACAAAATCCAACCCATCAGGTGCCAGTGCAGGGCGTGATAAAAATACTTCAAGTTCAGCAGCAGACATCATTTGCATCCTGCCATTTGGATGAACTACAATTGATCTGTCGTCAATTTGCGGTACAGGAGGAGTATTGCGAATTGTACGTTCCCGGGATAATCTTGCAACTCTTGCTGCATCCCATAATTGGCGAACACCTTCTCTTTCCAACATTGCGCGATCTGCAGCAGTCAATGCAAAACGCCTGACAGTTACATTTTCCGGGGAATTTAGGTACTCTGTGAGTCGCGAAATTAAAGTAGCATGAGTCAAATCAATCACTTGACCTTGTACAACTGCCGATAAAGCATCAAAGAAATCATTGGCGTCATCCCGGGTTTGAAATAAAACAGCGGGTTGCCATGTGGTGTCCGCTGGAACATTGTCAATATGCCCAGAATGCGCTAAACGATCTGTTAATCCTGATTGTCTTGCGCGAATTTCTACTGTAAAAGGTTCTCCACTCATTCCTGGCCTACTGGGTGTCGGGCCAAGTGGCGGTCTTTCCTGAAATTCTCGAGACATGTCAATTCGCTCACGATTCCTTGCTAATTGTTCAGCACGCCTTGCAGCTAATCTTGAAGGATGTTGAACTGGATCAGCAACTTGTGCTGCCGGTGGGCGATAAACTGATCCTGGTGGCGGGGTACTTTGACCGTCAAGCATGTTACCACGAATTCGTGCTAATTCAGCAGCATCTTCCTGTATCTGTCTTTCGCGAGTATCAATAGGAGACTCTACACCACCGCTTCCCACTACTATACGTTCTGATTCTCTACCCAATCGCGCTGCTGAAACAGCAGTACGAAAAGACATTTCATTATAAGCATCCTGTAAAGGACGCACTGCATCGATTAAGGAAACAGGATCAATATTATTTTCAAGTAAAATTACGTCGGGTTCAGTGGCCTCGCTATGCGTTACCGGATCTTGCCAAACAGTGGGGGTTGGTGGTAAACTCTCCCCTGCTCTCCAGCTTTCAATAAAAGCCCTGTCTTCAGGGGTCATTGCTTCCATCACAAATTAAATTTAAGGTGAGTAAAAATTCCCGACAAGCTGCCACCTGCCGGGAATCTGAATAACTACACTACGGGAATTATCCGTTGATCATTTTCTGAATTGCAAGTGCTTCTGCAACTTCAGGGTCATTGGTAGGGTTGATCAGCAACTCTTCCAACTGGGCATTGATGATCTGAACGCGTGCCTTGAAATCGAAGCCGGCGTCGGTTAAGACTTCTTCTTCGTCGAAAGGCAATGGTTCGTCATTCTCATCAGTACCCCCATCACCATCGGAGATGAGGCCACGGGCATCTTCCACGATACTCTCCAGGCTGGATACCATAGCATCCAGGGTTTCGAGGGAAATCAAGCTGCCACCCTTGATTTTCTTTGGCATCAGATAAAGCGTGAATTCTCCTTCAGGAATACGGGCTTCGCCATGCTCCAGTGAACTGTAATTAACCTTTTCCAAGACTGTCATGCCGGCAAACTCGATGCCTGCGGCGGTTAAATCTGCCTGTAATTCAGACCAATTCAAGGCTGCACTGTTGATTGTTGACCTGCCGCCTGTTTTCGCTGATACAATTATGATTGTTCTCATTATTCAAAGATTTAGTAATCAAATTAGAAATAGAAATAACTCGTAAACCGTTGCCTGTCAAATGTGTTTGAATGTAATCTTGCGCTGATTGGTCTGCAGGTTTGATTACAGACACTACACATTTGCGCTTGATGCAATTGGCCACCACGGTTACAGTGGCCCTGCAATACTCATCGGATTGTAACATCGCGCAATAATCCTTCCATTAATTGTGCAGTCTCACCAAGGCTGCGGGATTGATAAACAAAATCACTTATATCTTTTACCCCGGGTGCCGCCGGGATATTGATGTAAGGAAGATTGTAGATTTGTGAAAATTTCTGCGCACTGGCAATGCCGGCGGGATCAGTATCAAACAGTATTACCATTTTTGGGTAACGCTGAAGAAACTTTGCCCAAACAGCATCCGGTATCCACCCCATTTCGTTGTTCGGGGCAATAGCCGGATAGCCAAGTTTGTGCAGGATGATTAAATCCTTCATTGATTTGGTGATGATCAGCAAAGGATGTGTTTTTGGAATGTTATCAATTCCCTGAACAACAGTACTGTTGATATTCGAGTACCATTTGTATGTTTCCGACAGGGGTTGATAGATTTTTCTTAACAGGTAGTTTTCAAAGTAGTAGTAATTATAGCAGTATGATTGTTTTTCTGCACGAATATGCCTGTAATCGATCCAGAAATCCGATATTGGTGCCACGTTAAACAATTCAAGTTCATTGCGGGTGATGAAATACCTGTCACTCCAATATTCTTTGTCGCATTGCTGCCACTGACGCTGCTTGATTTGCAGACGTTTAATCATTCGTTGCTTTTTTGGCAACTGTTCACCGGTAAAATGTGTCGGTAAAGACGGGTAAGGTACAGTACTATGATTCAGATTGAAATCCTGGGAGATTTTATCAACTACTCCCAGGAAATTCAATCCGTATCTTGCACCTACATAAGCCCAAATATCCATGCTCCCGTTATTCGAATCGCCGAAATCCTTGTAACGAAGTTTGCCACTAAGCATTTCAACATGTGCACTGGCTAAACTATCCGACGATCTTAAATTACCGGGGAAAAACTCACCAACGCGTTCAAACCCGGGGCAGTAAGCAGAGAATAACTCTCGCTCACTTACCCGCGTAAGAACATCTTCTTTTGAAACGCCTAAATGACCTGTAATCATGGGCTACTGTTTATTTACCAGGGTGCATCTTCAGTGTTCACTGCCATTGCAGTCTGTGCAGGATCAGCATCAGGGTGTGTTTCCGGAGCCTTGAATTCCTTCAGTTCCAGTGTCCACACACCTTTTGGTTCTCCCAGCGGGTTGGCAAACTGCTTATCCCAACTGGTGTTGCTGGTGATGTTCCAACGCTCAAAATGGCGTGGAAACACGTTCTGGTAATACTTGGTCACGCCGTCTTTTTCCTGTGGGGTAACGGTAAGCAATACGCGAACACGGTTTTTCTCACCGAACACCGGGAGTAAACTGCGCAACTCCGATACATTACCGGTGCGAATCAACGCTGGTAAGGCGTCAAGGAACAACTCCTCTTTCGGGGAAGCGTTGGCCCATTTGGACAGGAACTTGATCAGTTCTTCCTCGCCAACGAAGGCAGGACGAACATCTTTCAAGCTGAACCATTTCAGAACCGTAGGATCTGAAGGAGGGGCAGTGAGGGAACCCCAGGTACATTGACCAAATGAATTGATCCACTGCATCTTGGTGTTATCCTTATTTGTGCGTGCCCTGTCTTCCAGGAAGATGGAAATCTTGGTGCTTACCCCGTAATTCGGGTTTGCAACCCAGATATCCAAACGGGTAGCCTTTACAACGAGGCCACCTTCGAGTTGTTTATCCGTGGTGTACACGATCTCGTTCTGAAAATCAATCCCGTCAGCAACTAATTCCGCCTTGGTAGGATTAAATTTCATCACCTGAACCGGTACAATTCCGGTAAACAATTTCCTGTCGCCTACTACTGTGGCTTCGCCGACATTACCTTTTACATTTGCCATGATAAGAATTTAAAAATGAATAAAAATTGAAATTTCAGCACTGAAAACGCCGACGATTAAACGATGGCTTCTTCAACTGCTACTGGTGCAGCAATCACTGGCCATGGGTTATCAGCAACAGTGTCAAACACTGCTGTTTCAGTCACCGGTACTGCTGGTGATGCAATCCGAACTGCTGGTGCCGCAGCAATTACTGGGGCCGGTGCTGATGCTACTGCAACAACTGCAGGTGCTTCGGTGGCTTCGTCAAACACTAAACGGAAAGGTTCAGCTTTGATCTTGTCAAGGCCAGCCTGTTTCAGTGCCTGAAGAATTTTAGGCGCGGCGAGATCGTATTTGGTTGCCATTTCTGCACGGGTAAGTCCGAGTTCCATGATGTCTTTACGAAGACCGGCTACGCTTAAAATAACCATTTTCTTTTCTACGCCTGGGGTTGTTGTTGTTTCTGTTGACATGCTATTAAAATTTAAAGGATTGATAATTAATTGAATTGAAAATTAATCTATGAAGATGTTTGACCATAAGGCCTCGACATCAGCACCCGCTAAATGTGCCGGCCTGCTTCCGCAAAGTACATTGTCAGAGGCGGCAAAATTGATGCGCAGTTTACTTTCACTGTCCCGGTAAAGGTATCCGACAGCATCAGCATCAGCGCAGGTGATAGATTTTAGTCTGCCGGTTAAGTCCAACTCGACAGCGTTCACTTCTTTCAGTTGTTCCCCAAAATTTCTAAAGGGGCTGGACTATATCTTAGTAACAAAAAGACCATTTAAAACCTCCGGCAGTTTTCTTACTGCCACGTAAACAATGTCGTATTGTCGAACTATTAATGTTTAAAACTTCAGATGCTGTTTTTGCAGAATCCCAAGATTTTATAATAGATCCGTTATTATCACACTGTTGAATAGATTTTTTGCGAGTTTCTACCATTTTATCAATTACTGATTGCGGTAATTTCCTGCCTACTAATCTGTTTTTAATATTGGTTTTATGGTCTTGTGTAAAAACATACTGTTCTTTTGCAATTTTTGGTTGTTGGTATTTAAACACTTGTGCCAGTTGCTTACGTCGCCATGCAGCACTAACTTTTTGAGCAATAATTAGTTTTGATTGTTCAGACATGGTGCGTCCTGTATTCAATACAGATAAATAATCTTTCTGTGCTTGAGTCAAAGAAACACCTTCTCTTCCACTTTCTCCGCCATCACTATGGTTACATAAATTAAATCCCCAAGTGCGTAACTGTGAAATCCAATATTTTTCAGTTTCAGCCCAGATTTGATAATCTACTTCATCAAGTAATTGTATTTTCGGAAACAAATTTTGCTTTTTTAAACTTTTAACCCAGCAAGTAACGTGTGCATTTGATCTTTTACTAATATGCCCGTTACACCTACGATTTAAAGTCTGTGTTGTTTTACCTACATACCGAATTTCCTGTGTTATAGGATGCTCAAGTGTGTATATTTTTACTGTTTTTATTGTTACTCCTACCATTTCCACAGTTTTAAATTGTGTACTCTCTTACGAGATAGTCTCTGAACCTTACCCATTACTTTCGTTTTAGGGTCTTGGCTGCTGATTGTCCATTGTTTCATACAATAATTTTTAACATTCACGCTGATCTTTTCAAATTACGTTGTAGTTTATTGTCTTTAGGATATTCCAGCAATTAGATAGGTAAGGGCAAAAAGTTCACCCTGTTTTTCAATGGTCTTATCCTTCATGTGCCCGATGAGGATAAGATGTTCGAAACAAGTTTGGAGGCGTGCTATCCGCATTTTGAACGATTTACGAAGCCAAAAGTAGCCGGCACCATTTGGCAAAGTCAGTACTGATTCCCACTCGTGCCTGGGTAGAATCGCTCCTGTTGATTTAACTCTGTTGAAACTTTTGCCAATGCCGCTGTTCATATAATCCTGCGTAGCTTCGCCTTCACACCACAACTCGAGACGAGAAATGGTATCAACGGTTCCATACTTATATGGTTTACCGGCGGCGAGAATTGCTCTGCATGTATCATCAAGTTCAGCGAGAGAAGTGATTTTAACTTTCAGGGCGGTAACGAAGTTGCTACCATCCTCAAGGTCAAGAATCAAATTGTTCTCAAGCTGCGAAGCAAAAGTTGTTTTCCCCATTTTTGGTGGAGAATAAAGCACCACCCTGGCTGGGTTACAACTGGTTGGCGCTATTGGTACTGTTGGTAATGTTATCATTTATGGTTTGGTTTAGGTCAATGTATTTTTGATATGAGGCGAGTTGTGCATACACCTGTTCTGTCATGTGCGAAGCATCTGGCAGTTCAGTAAATGCGCCAATTTCACCGAGAAATTTTGCACCAAGTTGAATGTTGGCATTACCATCGCGGTTTTTCAGTACCGATAAAAACCTGGCTCTGTCAGCAAGACGATCCAGATTATAACCACGATATTCGTGTAAATTAAAGCGTTGCGGATAGTTGAGCGCAATCACATTATGAGCAGCATCGACAGTATCCCCGGATTCCTTTAAGTCTCCGAGTTGAATGTCGGTGCCACCGGCTTTCTGGCGATCCCAGTTTTCATTGTTACGGTTCACCTGTTGAACCAGAACCGGGATGATCCGGTGAATGTTGGCCATTTCTACCATGTATTCGGTAAGCTTGTCAATGGATTGCTTTTTATTGAACCCTCGTTCACGTTTGAGAATACCCACATGGTCAACCATTGCTATGACGTAGTGATTGGGATGAGTAGGAGTAAATTTATCGTGAACCATTCTGACGTCAGTTACCGGCTCTCCATCAACAAGAATCACATTACCAAATGCATCTTTACGCGCTACGTGGGCTTCAATGTATTCTTCACGCCCATTTTCACGCAGGTAATTTAGCAGTGTGTTACGGATTCCCGTAGGATTATCCGGGCCAAGAACCGTGACAACATCTTCAAAGGCTTCAAAATAATCGTGAGCCTCGATAACCTTGTCGTAAATCTCCTGCGAGATTCGGTTTTCACCCCGGGAAAGAACATAGTTAATGTCCACCAGTATCCGGTACTTGTAGAATAAATATCTGCAAATCAGTTTGGTGAACAACATCACCTTGTTAATCTCAATTGACCAGATGATGATCTTCAGCTTGTAAGTCTCGGACTTATTTACCAAGAAATCTTCATAAGGCGCATTGACAAAAGATGATGTGGCCAGCGCACTCTTCCCGCTACCCGGCATTCCCGCAATCAAATTGATACTCCCCATCTGAATGTTGGGGATATACGGAACCAGCCTGGGTAATCCATGGGAAAGTCCTTCATTCAGTCCTGATCTGCCCCTGTCCACCGAGGCTATGACTTCATCAAAAAGCCCCATCGCCGGAAGAGTTAATGCTTGTGACTGTATCGCCGGGATTTACCGCTTCAGAAATATGGACATCGAGTTGTTCCAAATACGAAAGCAAATTACTTTTGGTGGTATTATCCGAAGCTTCCTTCGAGATAAAATAATCCGCCTGTTGCATGTACTTGTAATTGTCGATGCTGCATTTCTGAATGTAGAGACGCGCTGCAGTCATGATCTCATCCGGCGAATATTGCGGGTTTGATGCCATGAACTTGCGCATCTTCTGCGTAACACCCTTGGAATCTCCCATGGAACCAGTACGTGCTTTTCCAAACAATCTTCGATATGCTTCAATCCAGCTTACTGTTTCCAGAGGCTCAGTGATCAATTCGATGAAGGGTTGGCGAATGTGTACAGTTTCCAGAGGGCTGTTGCCGGTGATTTTACACCACCCATCGCGTTCCAATTGCTGAAGATCAGTAATGGCACTCTGGGTATCTGCATAGGCATATTCAACATACGCTTTCAGCAGGGCATAATTTTTCTCATAAATAAGGTTAAGAAGTACAAAATCAGTGACGGTTAAGCGTGCTGCAACTACCTTTTGAAAAGGTATGATGGTGATCTGTGTTTTATTGCTCTCCATGGTAGATGTTTGAGTTTGCGTTCATGCGAATTATTTCATCCACTTCCATGCTGTAGTAAAACAAATCCGTCATGTCATCCATGGTGAATTCGTACTGGGGGAATTCTTCATTAATTCTTTCCAAAAGAATCTCGTAAGAATTCTGCTTTCCGAATTGCTCTTCAACCAAGCCTATTATCAGGTCAAGTTGAGATAATCTGTCGGCATTACTCATGCGTTAAGAATTAAGAGTGAATCAATAGTTTTATCGACGCTATACGTGCTTAACAATTGGCTGAACCACGATTCCGATTGGGTATTCATGACTTTGATGACATATAAAATAGCTTCATCGCTGTTTGGTAATCGGTGTAGTCTGCCTATGCGTTGCATAGATTTGGTGTCACTACTCATAAAACTTTCGAAAATCCCAATATTGGCAGCAGAGAGATTTAATCCGAGAGTGAGTGAGTAGCAGGATCCGAGTTGGCGAATATCTCCATCATTAAAATCCTGGATGTTCTTCGTGTTTACTCGTGGATGGTTTTTACTGTGAACTGTGTGTGCCGAGATTTTATCAGCCTGCGCAGTGAGTTCACTAAAAACCAGAATTTTATTTGCCGGGTTCTTCAAAAGGCGTTGGCAAATCTTTGTTGCAATTGCCTGCGTGGAAGAAAGATTAAGCAAGAAGTTTTTGCGAATCATCATTGCCTGCATATACTTCATTGCTGCAGCTTTTTGTGCAACATTGCCCAGCGCCTTGTATCCCCACTGATTTGCCATCTCATAAACATTGTCAGAAAGGTTCCGAAGATTCTGCAATTCCGGGGTAAGGTCATCGCTGGTTACACTGGCGATGTATTCGGCAAGCTGCATTTCCTGGCGCATACCCTGAAAGGCACTGTCGTACATTTCAGAGATGTAGGCATAGGTTTTTGCTTCTCCGGCTAACCATTTCTTCGTTTTGCCGCCGGTAAGCACCTTGAAATTATCATCCAGCGTATGTTCAATGATCACCACACGCACCTTATTGACTACACCATCTTCTTCAGCGGTATTATACCTATATATAATAGGACAATGCGCAGAGTAAAGCAGGCGTTTTTCAAGTTTACCCTTAATATCCAGGGTGGCAGTTAAACCGATGATGTAAGTAAACGTGTTATTCGCCAGAATCTTAATGTATTCCGGTGTCATAATCATGTGAACTTCATCCATGATGATCAAGTCAAACTTCTCATTTTCCCACCGATAGCAGGTTTGGATATTTTCGACCACAATCACCACTTCCCGGATATCGTCAAGCCATTTGGATAATTCTGTTGCCCAATTAGCCTTCAGATTTTCCCTGGGGGATGTGATCAGAACACGTTTAACTTCAGGATGCCGATTGATAAAGTCAATAGCAATCTTACTCTTTCCAACACCGGTGTCTATATTCAGGGTGCCAATCCCAAAATTCTTTTCCAATGCAAAAGCCGCATCCGAATGAACCTGTTGGCGCAGATCAATTAGGCTTAACTGTGAATTTTGCATCGAGGAGTTCTGGTTTGAGATTATAAACACGATTCTTATATTTGTGCGCCAATTCTGCAAGCGTCGTACTGGTAAACCTGGTGACACTGACAATTGTATTCGAATTCAGCCTGATTGGTATCTTTTTGGAAACATCCCCTAATCGAAGGATATGCTCCGGGATACTTTTCTGGCGACGGTTATCCCCGGGTTGTCTTTTGGCAACTTTGGGGTCAGCGATTTCCAGCAATATTTCTTTTGAGTTATCATCCATCGAAAAAGTGGTTTGTAATGTGACGGATGTTATTTGTAATTCGTAGAACAAATTTACGAATAAAATCCGAAACAAAGTGTAATTTTTTATATTATATAGTTATCCATTTCCGTTATAAATAACTTACCTATTTTCAACGCTCTTTTACTGTTATGTACCTTCATACCATTGTAGTAAGCATACTGTTTAGCAATGGCAGCCTTCTGCTTCGCGAATTTGAATCGTGATGCGCCAGCCTGCACTGCGCCATAAGCACCCGCCATTGTCGTATAATTAAACAACGCTGCCGTTTCTTCGTATGTTACATCCGTGGTAATAAAGAGCAAAAAAATAATAAGGTATCTAACCGAAACATCCTGGCCAGACCTGGCCTTGGTGTTTAAAATAAATGTAGTGTCGACCTTGTAAAGCTGGCATAAATCCTCCATGACTTTTATCATCTTGATTTTGTTGCTAAATACACCCTTCCAATAAGGGGTCAGCCCCAATGCTACCCAGACACTACAGGGTATCGCACTTTCATTCATTAAACCGGGGTTCAGATAAATTACAGGTAAATGATACGCGTTGATCTTTACGACACACGATGGCCGGGAATCTCATTCCGGCTTTCTGTTCTTCAGCTTCAACGATATTCAAGCCGTGAATGCATTCCAGGCAAGGCTCACTGTCCGGGAACTGTATAATCAGGTTATCCATTGGTAGTAATTGGTGTTGTGTATTGAAATAGTGAACGAATGTCGTAATCGACGGCTTTGCCCTTACGGGGCTTCATTGAAACATCGGTAAATAAATACCGCTGCGGAGTAAACGTGTTCTTGAAAATAGTAGGAACAATCGTTTTGTTGATAAAGATTTGATGCCTATCCCACATCAGCATTTGCTTCATGGGAAATTTGTAGATGCCTTCCTGCTTGGCAAATTTTGCACAGACAACACTTTTGGTGTCAATCCAGGAAACCTGATCCGTGAGGTCTAACAACGAACCTTGCGCAAAGAATGGTTTGGTTCTGTCCATGGATGGATTAAAAAGATCCTTGCAAAACCGGTTAACTCCCAGCGGTGTCCAAAAAACTTTAAAATCCGGAGTATAGTGAAAGATTGGAATTAACGAATATGATTTGGTAATAACCCCGTCACCCCGCTTCCTCGGTGTTGACACATTATAATAATGTGCGTCGTTTAGTTCAAAGGTTTCCGGGTGAAACAAATAGCCAGAAATAAATCCGCCAGCTTGCAATTCATCCAAATACCAGGTAAAGTGTTCTTCGATTAGAGTTTTTGGAGTTTCCATTACTAAATTTTAGTTTGATTCGCTATGAACAACTTCCGATAATTCGACTTCGATAAGAGTCTCTGTTTTATTACCAAACTGAAATACAATTTCTTCAGTTACAGCAAATAATCCTTTTATCGCCTCGTGGATAGTTGGGTAATAATTTGACTTGCCTTTATTTTCGACAATTATTCCGTTATCTATTTTTCTTAAAATTGCTACTGCTTTCATTTAGTTTATGTTTATAAGAGTATTAAGTTTAGCATGCTCTCCAAATAATTTTAAAGCGGCTTCATTATATGCCAAAGCCGCTTCTTCCTCAAGTGCAAAACAACCTAAATGTTTGCTCTTGTAATTTATATTAATGTGTGCTACCCATAACTGATTAGGTTTATGCCAACACACACCTTTATACTGGCTAGAACAACCTTTTGCTTTATTTTGATTACGTTGATTTTGTTGACGAGTAGTTTGACGTAAATTAAACTTTTGATTATTTAAACCATTACCATCAGCGTGGTCTATATCTACATCAGAAGATGGCATTCCCATAACTAATTGATGCATACGCAATGAAACATACCCAGGTAATGAAGATTTAGCATAAAAAGTATTTCTAGTTTTATCTACGCACCATTTAAAATAGTTTACTCTATCAAACATATCGTCATCTATAAGAGCAACTTTATTTTGCGTTAATATAATTTTTTTCATACTTCAAATTTATTTACACCAAAAATCGTTAATACTCACATCCACCTTAATCGGGATGCGTTTAATAATCGTTTCAGCGCATTCAATCATTAACCTTTCCAGGGTAATCTTCCACTCTTCAGCAAAATCTTCCCGGCATTCAGTCTGAATCTCGTCATAAATGCTAAGTTTGATTTGAACCGGGCAGTTATGCTTTTCGATGTAATCCTGAACCGTGCAGAGTGCCAACTTGATTACATCCGCATTTGAACCCTGAATTGGCATATTTTTCGATGCGCGCTCAATTTCGCCTAAAACGATATCATCCATATAATCCGGATCCCATTTTGGAAACCATCTTACACGCCTATAAGGCGGCGCACTTCTAATAAATCCGCGACTTTTCCCCATGTTACCGAGTAGAGTTAAAAACCCCTTTACTCTAGGAACCACCGCAAAGAAATCATCAATAATAACTTGAGCCGCATTATCGGTAATATCTAAAGTGTCTGCAAGCTTAAACCTTGACATTCCGTAACTTATGCCAAAATTTAAAGTTTTCTGAACGTCTCTGTATTTAAGATCAGGTTTAAGTGGAAAGGGATCTTTTACCTGATCCAGCCCAATGTTGAAAACTTTACAACAAAGCACTGAATGTAAATCACCATCTTCTAAAAACACCTGATCCCAAAGGGGATCATTAGCAAATTCTGCTATTATTCTAAGTTCCATCAAAAGGTTTTCTTCCTTTTGGACTGTACCTTACCCATATTCAAATTGAACTTAGGGCATCGCCGTCCAGTCTCTACGCTTTCCTTAAATTTAACTAAGGCTTAGTTCGGTATTACCGTGCCAGGTTTCACCGACTTTGACGATGTTGCACACACCTGTTTTCGCAGGTTTGGGGCATAATCTGTTTTTCTTTCTTTCAAGAAAAATAGAGGCATCTTTGTAAAGTAAATTATATAATTTTAAACATTCTGATCGCGTACTTACACGAATCATAAATAGTAAACTCTGATTTTTTGCAGGATAAATACTATCAGTTGTATGAATACCGCGATCTGCTAAGAAATTTAGAAGCTGTAATCGAAAATGCGGAGATGCTGTTGCAATTTCTATAAGGCCTTTTTTGCTTACGTAACCATCTCCATCAAGCACTCCACGAAACATGTGAGTTGTTAATGGAATAGTTAATTTAAGAGTATGAGATTTTTTTGGTGTAATACCAATAGAAATCATCCATTCTTTTATACGTTTGTTAGCAAATTGTACTCTATATTCCGTTAAATCAAATCGTTTATTATAAACTGACATGACTTTTACACCTACAAATGCAGCGTATTTTTTAAGATGTTCTAAATCCTTTTCAGCAGTAGTAACTGCAATTGCATTATTAATAGTAGATATATTACCATCTGCCATAATAAAACCCAACCAATACTGGGCTTCTTCTGTCAAATTCGAAAATATAGGTAATTTCACTACTGCTGTTGCTTCTGAAGAATCTCTTGGTATAATACCATGTCTTAAAAAATATCTACGAATCGATGTATTAAATGTACCCAACTCCAATGCTATACTTTTTATAGTACGGCCTTTGGTATATTCTTGAAGAATATAATCCCAGTCATAACGTTTTTTATAGCAGTCTTGTAATTGAATTCCTCTACTATTTAAAAGACGTTTTATAACACCTGGAGATACGTTGTGTAATACTGCCACCTTATCGTAATTTTTAATTTTACTGTAATCGTCTAAAACTTGTTGTGTGTCTACTTTACGCATGTTATTGATATTTAATTACAAAGATACAACATTTCATTGTAAAATCCAATAGTCATGCCAATTTTTCTTCTACCACTGTAATCTCCGCCTACATATTTGTAACCGGGTTTTGCAACAAATGCTGCACGAATTTGAGTTGCTAAAATACCGTGTGAAGGTATATTTAACAGATTTGGTTTGGAACATGAGATTCTACCGGTGGATACAATCTGAAAATAATCA